>DASTAW010000038.1 GCA_035712365.1 Terriglobia bacterium | reverse complement strand
ATGATTGCTGCCCAGAACATCCCCCACCGAGGGCGGCAGCAGGTAAGCTTGATCGGGATTGTAATCAAAAAATTTCATCTGCGGATCTCCTCTCACCCGCATTATAACCAGGTGTCAAGATGGAGTTGCCACACAGACTCTTTAGTTCCCTGTACATCTCTTCCGATTGTTCGAACGGTACATCGGTATCCTTGTCCCCGTGGATCAACAGTGTAGGCGGAAATTTTCCTGAGATATTGCGCACAGGGCAGTAGGGATGAAAGGCCTGCGGGTCTTTGTGTGGATCATAGCCGGCCACCTCTTTCGGCCACAGCCCTTGCTGTCGGAGATACCGGTAATAACGCCATCTAGATTCCGGTGGCTCGCCTCCGCATGGGTAACCTGAGCACAGCGACTGGACGGCCTCCCTTGCAGAAACGGGTGGTTGGCCCAAGTAGAATGGATCAGGCTCGCTATACCATTTGGCAGCGATGTCGCCGTACCCATAGAAGGACACGATGGCCTTTGGTGGCGGTGATTCCAGATAACCCTGGGTGAGCGCCAAATAGCCTCCTGCCGAATGTCCTACAACGGCAAGACGGTTGGGATCAATGTGAAGGAGTGAAGGGCCCTCGTTACGGACCCATTCGTAGGCATCGTGTATGTCGTCGAGTATTTCGGGAAGTTTTGTTTCCGGAGCGAGTCTATAGTCAATGGAGACGACAGTAAACCCCGCCTCAATGTATTTGCCTACCTGGTCTGCGCGAAGGTTACCACGATAACCTCCAATGAGTGCGCCTCCATGAATCCAGAAGATAACGGGTTCCACGACCGTCGTAGGAGCTCGGAAAACATCGACTGACAAGGCGCAACCTTTCAAATGCTTATACGCGAAGGTCTCTTTCTCGTAGGGTTCGTCCGTTCCCGGGGCGAGTCTCGGCTGAAACACGGCCGCCACGCCAAGAAAAAACAACATGCTCGCCCAACTCCACTTACGTGAACCGCGAAGAAGCGTGTGTTCCTCAGTTCTTTGACGAGACGATTTCTTGATCATAGCGCCGCGCTCTTAACCCGGGAAAGTCTGAAAGGCATGTCCAGCTTCTAAAATGGCTGTCCTTTCCCTGCCTTCGTGGAACAAAACTCGGGGGATATGTGCCCGCAAATTGAAACCGGTCTCTTGCCTGACGCTCTGACGGGGTTCAACAATCTCACGTCCGGATCATCGATTTCAATTTTGTGATACTCTTCGCTACCGCTGCATCTTCGTCATCGCCGTAACTCGGATGCAGAAAGTCGATTTCGACCGCAAGAATCCCGTCAAAGCCCGATGCGGTCAGTATCTCGACAAGCTTCGCAATATCAACGATTCCGTCCCCTGCTGGAACTGAAGAG
This sequence comes from Terriglobia bacterium, assembly GCA_035712365.1. NCBI lineage: Bacteria > Pseudomonadati > Acidobacteriota > Terriglobia > Terriglobia bacterium. Next base: position 113,454 of record DASTAW010000038.1, on the reverse strand, counting down.
AAGAAAAACCATTCGTCGGCTGGAACTCTCTTCTGCACTTGCAGGTCCTTGATGTGGGTCGCGTAAACTCGAGATGCCAGCTTGGCCATGCCTTTTACAGGATCATCCAGGAGACGAACGAAATTACCGGTATCGAAGTTAATGCCGAGGTAGGGTGAATCAACGGCCTCTAAGAGTTGAACCATTTCATCTGCATTAAAATCGATATGATTTTCCACTGCCAGCTTGATCCCGTACTCCTCGGCCACCCTGGCAGCCTCGCGAAACATCCGCGTAAGGCGCTCGAGCTGCGGTTGGTGCGGGTCGTTGCGAAATACGAGACTGCTCCCCACCACTCGCATGACCTTGGCCCCGATCTGACGCGCGTAATCGAGATTGAGGATCATATCCTCATAGGCTTCCTGGTTTCTCCCACCTTCAAGGCCGTCCGGATGTCCCCAGGCGTAAACACGATCAAGTCCATGTTCATCAAGACTCTTTTTCAACCCTGAGAGATATTCCGAGCTGAAGCTGGGGAAAAAACAGGATTCTAGGGAGACTCCCACCACGCCCAGTTCACAAGCCCTGCTGACAAAGTCCTCCATAGTCATTCGCAAGGAAGGCGGGCGTTGTTGGGGATAGACCTCGCCAAAGAACCTGTGATAACAGTAGCTGTCTATTCCCAATTTCATACTCCAACTCCTTATCAACGCGCTGGAGAACATCCACGGACAGGGTTATTTCGGTAAAGGTTGTTATGATATCTTCCGATTCAAGGCTGCTACAGCGCTTGTGTTACCGCTCAAGAACCAGCCAGATGCAGTCCCATTGCCCGATGCCCGTGATCAGGCTTAACTCCGGCAGGCATTCGCAGCGTCTCGGATGAGGTTGGCGCACCTGGTAGCGCGCCAGCGGGTCTCCAACTGTTCTGCCAGTGCCAGCAAGCCCGCCTTTGAAGCACGGCCCGGCCGAAGAGCCCGGTAAATCTCCAGAAGTCTCTCCTCGGGCACATCAACCAGCTCTGCGGCGCGGCGGAAATTCTCCGCCAACTGCGGCCGCGCGCAGCCTTCCGCTACCCTTGCTTGTAATTCCAATGCCTCGGCCGTAACCCGCAGATCATCCATTTGAATGCGCCCATCCAGGACGGATTCAACGGTAATATCGTCGAATGGAATTCCCGAGGGTGTTCGCAAACGGTCGTGATAGCGCTCGGAGAGCGGATAACTCTGGGTTCCGGATTCATCACTCATTCAATCACCTTCCTTCCAGTTTCGACCATCACCCCTTGACGATGCGAATTTCCTGCGGCGGCCTGCCACTCCGCACTTGATTGGTTTCCCGCAGGTGCAGAACGGTTGTTCTTACGATAAATTTCAATCGGGCCATATTGTCGATCTGGATCGGGACCGGCAGCACAGGCTCTCCCTTGGCGTATTTCGCGGCATTTCTTCCAATGACTCGGTAGGAATCCAGCGTCAGGCCAGGAGCCTGAGGGAACAGCTCCAGGTTGTTGAGAGGCTCCAGGTCGCGGTGATGAATCACCGTGGTCCCTTTAGACTGCAGCCCGATTGCGACGCCTGATCCGCTCAGCAGGGCGCCTGCATGCCCGATAAAACCACAATCCGAGGTCGCATAGATTCTAACCGCACGGGCCGTCCCGCCCTCGGCTTCGATTCCCTCGATTAACGCAAGCAAGACCTTGCCATGGGGAATCCCCAGGATCGTTGATTTCAGGCTGGCACCAAACGCCGGTCCAAGCGCGATAACAATTTCACAGGCGTCGTTGCCCGGCGACGCTTCTCCAATTTCCTGGAAGAAGTCTGCCGACCACGTATCCGTCTCAACGCCAATCTGACGAGGGTCGCCGGCTTGCGGTAGGTCCGCTATCTCCTGCGCGCGCGCAGAACTGAGATGATAGCCAGTACCCGGCCCCAGGTAATCATTGGCATCATTCACTGCGCTTGAGACTGCACCGCCGGGTAGCAGCACGGCGGAAGTTTGAAGATAGTCGCCTGAAACACGCAATTTCTGCACGGAGAGAATCTTTTCTGCCACATCAGAAAACCCATGCCTGGCTAAGGCCCTGAGTACATCCAGCGCGTTGAGCCGTCTGCTGAGAAATTCATCGGCGGCTTTCAAGTCAGCCACGGCATCACGCACCGGCATGTCACAACTACTTCGCGCCGTGACTGCTGCCTCCACTTCGGCGTCAGTAATCGTGGGAAGGGCCAATTCCCGGAAAACGGATTGAATTGCCTGTGCGGCGCGACGGCGGACATCGAGAATAACCTCTTCGCGAACCGGACGGAGTCCACCATCCGTTTGCATATCGCGCTGAAGCACGGTGTAGTCATCCAGATCATCACTGTCAAAATTTCCGCCGCCAAAGAGATTGTCCTCCCGCGGCATTACGCTGTAGCCAGAGAAAATAAAATCCGTGCCGGGCAGAAACTGCAGCATCAGTTTCGCGGACTTGCGAATCTGGGAGTGAGACGCCATCGCATCGTTGCCGGACGCCAGCTCCAAATCGAGTAGCGTGGCAATCAGGTTCTCCGCCAGGACCGCGCGCACCCCGCCAGGCAAGGATTCTGGAAGAGCGATACAACTGATCGAACCATTCTGGACGCCTTGTGACCCGGCACCCTTGATGAGCATCAGGCATCGGGCCTCCAGGTAGATCATCGACTTCTTCTCGGCATGTCCCATGAGGGCCTCGGAACCGGACCCCGATGTAAACCGCACCTTGATGCCGCGGGACGCATAAGCTGAAGCCAGGAATGCCTTGGACCACGGAGTGTCGTCCCCGTCGGAGAAGGCTTGCTCCGTACCGTAGACGGACAAAGTCTCGGCATAGGTTGTGAGCCCCAGCAAGGCAAGGCGCAATTCCAGAGCCTCCTCCACGGCGCACTGGGTTAGCGCTGCACCTCGACCGGTCTGAGACCCAATGAGGATAGCCATCGCACTCAGTGGCGCATTGCGCGGAACGCCAACTGTTGTCTCCAGTTCAGAAAATCCGCGCTCATTGGCTTCAGCGGCATCGGCAGCAAGCAGGACTGGATTTTCGCGCCTGTTGGTTACATGAGCCTGGTTGAAGGGGGTCTTTCGGGCGCGCATTTTCTGCAAGGCCATCATCATCTCAACTACATTGAGATGGTCCACGACGTCCATGATCTTGGCTGGAGTAAGACCGGAGAAGACATCAATCACCTGGTCTCGAGGCGTCGTGATGTCCACCAGCATCCGCGCAATCGCCAGGGAGTCCATCGCCATTGATTTCTGAGCGAGCTGAATATTGATAGCATGGCAGGCAACGAACTTGTCAATCCAGTCAAAATCGCGTTCATGAATGCCGTCCATTTCGGTGATGCGCCCATCTTCGACCTTGATCTGAGGATTCGGATCGTAAGGGCTGTGGAACAGCGTCAGGCCCGCTTCAGGCCATTCGTGGACAAAACTGTCATTATTGATTCCCCGCATTCCACGGGATTGAAATCGTTTTGAGTTGCTCGTGCGCTCTTCTGGCGCCATTGTTCGCCTCACCAGCGTCTGTCACTAACTGCCCTTTACCGTGCCTCCCGTGTCTGGGCGCGGGAGATCGGCTTCTTCGCTTTTGATACAGTCGTTGTATACGTGGACATCTCGAATGTCAAGCAGGCCCGCAGGCTGGAATTGGAAGGGTAGGTGTACCCCCATTGTGGATCGAAGTGTGTGAGTGAGGAGAGGAGGAGGGCTTTGCTGGGGGAGACGGCCAGGGCCGTCGGCGCGCCGGCATAGAATCGTGCCTTGTATTTTCAATAACATGGCCCGCTTTGTTTTTAGGTTCGTTTCGGTTTGTTTTTTCCACAGCTACGTGTTTTCAATAACTTCTCCGCTTTGTTTTTAGCTTTGTTCCGGTTTGTTTTTCAGGGCCGATCCTTTGTTTTCAGCAACTTCTCCGCTTTGTTTTTCAAAAAACACATTTTTTTGTCCCACAATTTTAATGCCAAACTCTACCGGCAATTGCATTCGATTTTGTGAGAGCAAATTCAGAGCCTGTCCAGACTGTTGGCTTCCGGCGTACACATCCCCTGCCGTCATCAGTGAGGCTACCATAGTAGCCAACAAAAGTCAAGCAAAATCGGCCGAGGGCTTTCCTCATTCCCTTTCCCGGTTGTAGCCGCAAAGCCGCAATTGACGCAGGAATTCGAGCGGCGCACTCCCTTGCCTCACTTCGATTGCGGAAGCTTGGCACGGGCCTATTTGTTGAAAACGAAGTGTCTCCGCCCGGTCCCGCACCACGCTACATGTGTATTGCCAGCTGAAAAGCGAGGGCCTTTTGGGGCTAGAGGTTTGCTCTCCGCGCTCCTCCACTTTTGGAAAACATGCGTTGCAATAACGACCAGGGCGGGACGGTGGTGGCGCCGGTGAACGGCGGAGACGGGTCCGCTCAGGCTCGCCTGCTCCGACTTGAAGCCTTGGGCTTTGGAATTCTTCGGACCTCACCTGTGCGCCCTGGAGAGGGCCAAGAAGGCAACGACCCCAAATCCGGGACTTCCGGCTCCTTCAACCCGAGAACTTGTCGCGGGCGCCTATCCTTGGTGAGAGGCCGCAAGGGGATCCGCAGCAGCCATCAATCGCACAGAGAATCAGGTTCTTATTTCACGAAGTCTGTAGTTTTTACTGAATTCCCGCGACAGCCTCCGCTCCGCCCCTGAATCCGAAGCCGCAACTCATTGGAAGCAGAGAGGTTGATCAAGCCATGGAGATCGATGGTTAGGCAACTGGATTGCCAGTTATGATAGAGTGCGCAAGGGGAGAGCTTTTCGCCCATCCTGACGGCTTTTGAGCCTGCGACAAAGTTTAGGGTCCAAATGCAGGAAAACTCCTCAAAACAGTCCTTTGGGAATGCCTGGAGAGACCGCCTTCGGGCGCTACGAAACGTTCCGCCTGGGCTTCGCATCGTGTGGGAATCTGGGCCGCGCGTGACGATTGCCGGCTTGGCGCTGCAGATAGTTTCAGCACTCATTCCAATTGGCATTGCGGCAGTTTCGGCTGCCATAATCGGCGAAGTCGCCTCCGTTGTTACTGCCCACCAGCATCTGGCGCCAAAATTCTGGTGGCTGGTAGCAGCCGAATTCGGGCTGGCGCTTGGGGGCAGTGTCCTCTCGCGCATGATTGGCTATTGTGAGAGCGTCCTGGCCGATAAGTTCATCCGGCATGTCAGCATCAAGGTGATGAGCCATGCCTCAAGGCTGGATCTGGAAACCTATGAAGACCCCGATTTCTACGACAAGTTGGAACGGGCAAGGGTCCAGGCAACAGACCGCGTCAGCATGATTTCGTCCGCAGGCAGGGCCCTCCAGCAATTCGTCACGGCCCTCACCTTTTCGATTACCATCTGCATCTTTTCACCGTGGATTCTCCTGCTCCTCATCGTCGGCGTTCTGCCGGCGTTTGTCGGCGAGAGCCACTTCGCCTTTCTGGGATACTCGTTGAGATTTCGGCAGACGCCCGCGCGGCGTGAGCTCGACTATCTCCGGCAGCTAGGGGCAAGCAAAGAAAGCGCCAAGGAACTAAAACTGTTCGGACTCAGCCCGTACTTGACGGGCAGGTATGCCGCGCTTTCCGACGAGATCTATACGCAGAATGTTTCGCTTTCAAAGCGCCGGCTCCTTGCCAGCTCGTTGTTCTCGCTGCTGAGTGCGACCGCCTATTATGGCGCATACGCCTTCGTGATCTATCGGACGATCCATGGAGACCTTTCACTTAAGTCCCTGATTTACCTGGCCACCGCCATCGCCGGCGCCAGCAGCAACATCCAGCAGATTTTCTCCAGCTTTACAAGCATCGCCGACCAGGCGCTGTTCCTCACCGATTTCCTGAATCTGTTCCGTCTCGAGCCCAGGGTGCAGTCCAAGCCCAATGCAATTCCGGCCCCGCGGCCCATACGCCAGGGGTTTGAGTTCGACCAGGTGACTTTTGCCTATCCCGGAACCAGGCGTGCCGTTCTTGACCGCCTTGACCTTCGAATCGAACCCGGCCAGCGAGTGGCCCTGGTGGGCGAAAACGGGCAGGGTAAAACAACCCTCGTCAAGCTGATCACGCGGCTCTACGATCCGACCGCAGGAAGAATCCTGCTGGATGGAGTCGATCTTCGAGATTATGACCTGGAAGACCTGCACCGGGAAATTGCGGTGATCTTTCAGGACTTCATGCGTTACGAAATGACCGGGCGCGACAACATTGCCGCAGGGAAAATCGAGGACCGCGATAACCTCAGCCGAATCTCGATGGCCGCTCACAAAAGCCTTGCCGACACCGTGCTGCGTAAGCTGCCGGGGCGGTACGAGCAGATGCTCGGCAGGCGGTTTGAGGGCGGTGTGGACCTGTCCGGCGGAGAATGGCAGAAAATCGCTCTGGCAAGAGCTTACCTCCGGGATGCGCAGTTACTAATCCTTGATGAGCCGACGGCGGCGCTTGATGCTCGTTCTGAACGGGAAGTTTTTGAGCGATTTTCCGAACTCACGGTTGGAAAGACCGCCCTGTTGATTTCCCATCGCTTCTCCACGGTCCGCATGGCGGACCGAATCCTTGTCCTGGAAGGCGGCAAGATCGTCGAGGACGGGTGCCACAGCCAGCTGATGGCACGCGGAGAACGCTATTCAAGAATGTTCGAAATGCAGGCCGCCAGCTACCGGTAACGTGGAAAACAAGAGATTTTGTTATGAACCGAATCTTCGATAAGCATTCTCATGGTTGCCCGAAGGTCCCGGACGCTGGCATCAGCTCCGCTGATACGAAGCGTCCCCTGGGCAACAGTGAGCAGGCCAGAGAAATTTCGAATGAATCTCGGAATGAGTGGCTGCGGGCGCTCGGCACGCATCAGGCTCGGAAATGGGTTGCCGCCGGAACCTTGAACCGTCCCAAGGTCCTCAACCCGCGTTGGCAACGGACCCGGGCATCCGTTGAGCGAACTTTACTGCTCCGCAGCGAGGCGACTCCCGAAAACAGCCCAGCCGCTGAGCAACATCGCTGGATTCACGACAATGCGCGCTTTCTTCGCAGCACTGTAAAAGAATTTCGGGATGCCTTCAAATCGTTGCGGGATTTGCCCGGCTTGCAACCCTCACCGGAGCAGGATGAAATTGTTCCGCGCGTCTATCAGATCGCGAGCAGCTTTCTGACCGCGGTAGAGTTCCGGTTTGCAGAAGAGGCGCTCGGAAAGTATGTCACCGGAGTTCAGCAGGTGGTCGCTCTCGAGATCGGTGAGCTCCGGGCGCTGAAACTTCTGCTTCAGTTTGCATTGCTGGAAGAGCTTGGAATCGCAGGCGAGAAACTTATGGCCGTCCCTGCATCGGGAGATGGCTCTCCGGAGATTCACTCTCACCTTCCCTCGACGATAATCACCAGCCTTCGTGACATTTCTGAAATGGAGTGGAAAGAGTTTTTTGAGGCAACCTGTGTCGTTGACCGCATTCTGCGGTCAGACCCCTCTGGGGCTTATCCCTGGATGGACTTTGAAAGCCGCGAACTCTATCGAAACGCCGTATCCGAGCTGGCCCGGCACACGAAGCTGAGTGAAACCGAGGTTGCAAAGGGGGCCATCCTATGCGCGCGGAAAGCCAAGGAACGGAAATGGGGAGTGAATCAGCGTGCCACTGATCGCCGCAGCAGCGCCGGATATTACCTGATGGACCACGGCAGCCTGAAACTGAAAAGAGTTATCGGGTATCGCCCCTCGTTAGCAAAGAGAATAAGCGACCTCATCCTTGGATGGCCGGAAGTCTATTATGTTGCGGGCGTCGAACTCACAACGCTGGTTGCGGTCTTTCTGTTGCTATGGCACCTGGGAACGGTGATCCCTCTCATTCCGGGCCTGCTGTTATTGATTCCCGCAAGTCAGGCCGCAGTCGGTCTGATGAACCAGCTAACCGTCCGCTTTGTGCGGCCGCGCCGGCTTCCGAGGCTGGACTTCTCCGGCGGCATTCCAGACGAGTTCTCGACTCTCGTTGTGGTCCCCTCCCTTCTGCTGAACGAAAAGGAGGTGCGGCACATTGTAGAGGCTCTCGAGGTCCGCTACCTGGGAAATCGCGACCCCAATTTACATTTCGCCCTCCTGACGGACTCGCCCGACGCCTCGAAACCCACGGACGAGCACGATGACCTGGTGGCATTGTGCAGTTCGCTTGTCGAACAACTCAACGACAAGTACGCGCAGGAGCGCCGAGGCGGTTTCTTCCACTTCCATCGTCACCGTGTTTACAATCCGCAGGAAAACAGGTGGATGGGATGGGAACGGAAAAGGGGCAAGTTACTCGACCTGAACAAGCTGATCCTGGGCAAGGAAGATAATTTCCCGGTCAAGGTCGGCGACCTCTCCACTCTGCCTCGGGTCCGATACGTGATCACGCTCGATTCGGACACGCGCCTGCCCCGGGAGACCGCTTACAAGCTTGTCGGAGCGCTGGCTCACCCGCTGAATCGTGCCGTGATTGACAGGAAAACAAATACAGTTGTTGAGGGCTACGGCATCCTGCAACCCAGGATTGGAATCAGCGTTGAATCCGCCCGCAAGTCACGGCTGGCGAGCATATATTCCGGTGAAACCGGGTTTGATATTTACACGCGGGCCGTCTCCGACGTCTACCAGGACCTGTTTGGGGAAGGCAGTTTTACAGGCAAAGGAATTTATGAGGTCGAAACCTTCCAGCGAGTGCTGGGCAATCGGTTTCCGTCCAATGCTCTACTGAGCCATGACCTGATTGAAGGCGTATACGGAAGAGCCGGACTCGTTTCCGACATTGAGGTGATCGACGATTACCCGTCACACTTCAGCGCCTATTCGCGCCGGATGCATCGCTGGGTGCGAGGCGACTGGCAGATCCTGCGATGGCTGTTGCCTCACGTGCCCGACTTCTTTGGCGCGCGGGTCCCGAACCCAATCACACTCCTGTCCCGCTGGAAAATCTTCGACAATCTCAGGCGCAGCCTGATCGAGTTGAACCTCTTCCTGCTATTACTGGCCGGCTGGTTTGCCTTCCGCGGCGGCGCCCTCTACTGGACGGCTGTCATCATTGCGCTACTGCTGCTGCCCACGTATGTCGAAACCCTCATCTCACTGGCCCAGGTGTGGAGGGCTGACAACCTTAAGGGCTTTTTGAAGGAGCGCGCGAACGCTTTCGTCACGGGGCATCTGCAGGTATTTGTCATGCTGGTGTTCCTGCCCCACAAGGCGTTCGTCATGCTTGACGCCATCGTCAGAACTCTCACACGCCTCACCGTCACGCGCAGAAACCTGCTGGAATGGGAAACGTCCGCTGAAGCAGAAGCAGGCAGCAGGAAAAAGACGGCTGTCGAAGCTTACCTGGCGTTCACCCCGTGGTTCGCCCTGGCAACGGGCATCTCCCTGGCATTTCTCCGGCCTCCTGCATTGCCGGCGGCCGCACCCATACTGGGCCTCTGGTTGCTTGCCCCTGTGTTCACGGAATGGATTAACCACCCGCCCCGCAGACGCACGAAACCTTTGGAGCCACAGGACGTCGCCTTCCTGAGGATTGCGTCCCTCTCCACTTGGAGGTACTTCCGGGAGTTCAGCAATGCCGGAGTTCACTGGCTGATACCCGACCGCGTTCAGCAGGAACCCCCTGCAGTAATGAACGTGTTGTCGCCCACAAACCTCGGAATTCTGTTGAACGCGCGCCTGGCAGCCCACCACCTTGGCTATCTCACACTCACCGAGCTGATCGAGCAAACCGAACAAACGATCAATTCTGCAAAACGTCTTTCTCGGTTCAACGGGCATTTTCTCAACTGGTATGACCTGCATACGCTTGACCCGCTTCCTCCAAAATTCGTTTCGACGGTGGACAGCGGAAACCTCGCGGCCTGCCTGTGGACCCTGAAGCAGGCATGCCTCGGGCTCGTAAACGAGCCACTTCTCTCGAGAGAGCTATGCCAGGGCATCCGCGACCATCTTTCGCTCATTCAGCAAATAGCCCATCAGAAGACCCTGGCGCCGGAAGTTGTATTGCGCATCCAGGAGGTAGTCTCATGGGCCGATCGAGCCGGAGAAAACGCTTCGGATTGGACCTGGTCCCTGCCCGGCCTTCACAAGGAAATTCAAGCTGTCATGGATGCACTTTGCAGCAACCGACCGGATGGCGAAAGTGGCGACCAGGGCTCGGCAGACGACCTGTCATGGTGGCTGTCGGAAACGCTTGCGCGGATCGAAAACGTGCAGACCAGCGTAAAAACTCTGGCGCCCTGGCTCTTGCAAGAGTACAGGCAGCTTCATTTGGACAGTCCGGGGCACGATGTCTCTCTGGCTTCACTGCCCGCGGTCCTGCCGCAGATGGAACGAGAGCTGAACGACCGGTCACCGGAATCCGGCACACCCGGCGCCACAGATAGCGTGAGATCTCTATCCTCACTTCTCAGGGCCAGCCTCGATCGAGCCACAAATCTTTCCGCCAGGCTTCAGCGCCTCGCGGGCGAGGCCGAGGAACTTCTAAGAGAAATGGACTTCCGATTTCTCTACGACCAGAAAAGGAGACTTCTGCACGTTGGGTACGATGTCGAGGCCCAGCAGCATACAACAGCCGTTTATGACCTGCTCGCTTCCGAAGCCCGAACTGCCACTTTTATTGCGATTGCTAAAGGCGACATCAGGCAGGAAGCCTGGTTTCACCTGGGGAGGACGCAAACCCTTGAAGAAGGCACGCCGGTATTGGTCTCATGGAGTGGGACCATGTTCGAGTACCTGATGCCCTTGCTCTGGATGCGCTCGCATTCGGGCACGATGCTGGACGAGGGCATGCACTCGGCGGTGCTCTGCCAGCAGAAATACGCGAGGAGGAGAAAGGTTCCCTGGGGCATTTCAGAAGCGGCCTTCAGCGCCCGGGACCACAAAGGCATTTACCAATATGCGGCATTTGGTCTGCCTGGCCTGGCTGTGGACCCGAATGCATTAGAAGATATCGTCATTGCTCCCTACGCAAGCTTCCTGGCACTGCTGGTTGACTCCACGTCCGCCGTTCGTAACTTAAAGTTGATGTGGGAAAAGGGCTGGTTCGGCCGACTCGGCTTCTTCGAATCCACTGATTACTCTGACAGCCGCACGAGTGGAACGGCAGAGGGCGAACTGGTTCGATGTTGGATGGCCCATCATCAGGGGATGAGCCTGCTGGCAGTCTGTAACCTGCTCACCAGGTCTTCTCTGCAAAGGTGGTTTCACCTGGAAAGCCAGGTGATGGCGACTGAGCTTCTCCTGCATGAAAAGGTCCCTCGCGCAGCGCCCGAACAGCTCGAACCGGCAAACCCTTGGAAGCGATCTCCGCAAATTCCGGGGAAGGAAACCTCGACGCGAAGTGCCCTTGCAGAACCGGCCCACGAGTCAGGGTGAGTGCGGAAGCCACCCGTGCTTCCCGGCCAAGGATGTAGAGAACCTCGACTGGAGAACCGGCCTCCAACCCCTGGCGGACGCGTAGCCCGGCTATCGGCTATTCTGAGGTGAACACAGACCTTATTCTGTTTGCCGTGGAGGGATAGGAATCTTGAATTTAAACGCCGAAGCGGGGATCTGGTGCCGGGTGCCTACACGGATTTCTGCATCCACGTCTGCGTTCGTGGGTGGCGTTCGCTTCTGCGGGTCGGCAGTCCCTTCCCGGGTATCAGCGATCGCTTTGCTCAGTTGCCGCCCCTCAACCGGCGGGTCCGGCACAAGCCCGATCATGTCCAGGGCCCGTTCAACGTCAGCGTTGCCCATGAACCATCGCCACACGTTTCCCGTGCGCAGGTCTTCAGCGCTGAGAAGCGTGATGCCGACGTCGATCCCGATGACGTAGCGGCTGACCCATCCCGTCGTGGGATTGAACGCATCGGCAAAGCCGTATCGTCCATAAACCTTCCGGCCATATTGCAGCAGCATGGCCCGCAATGCAGGAATGCAGATGTCAGGAGCAAACATGGCGGAGCCGGCGGCGGCGCTGGGAACAACTGTGCCATCGATTCGGGAATCGTTGGCTGAGCCTCCCCACGCGACATAGCCCTTCGCGCTGTCAGACGCCGTGATGCCCCATACTCTCGACGAATACCCGCGGTACCGTTGTGAGAGATCAATCCCCAGTGCCTGCTGGGCCCGCGTGGCCACTATCGCATTTTCGAGGACGTTCACGCGCGGAACGACCCGATCTTCCACCGGAACCTCCCTGTAGCTGCGGTTCCTGAGGTCCAGCCATGCCTGAGAATATTGCTGAATAAAAAGAGGGCCTCCGCCGATATAGGCATAGCCACCAGCGTGAACAATCGGAAGCTTCCAGCCGAACCAGGAGTCTGGAGGAATGGGGTGCGTCGGCGACCCAATCGCCAATGCGTAGAGGATCCCCGCTTCGCTGTACGTGTCCCAGCCGTACGGGAGGAAGCCTGTCTCCGGTTTCCAGCCGTGCGATAGTATTAAGGGGTCGCCGTCAAGCATCCACGGGAAATCCACACGGTGATAAATCAAGTTCGCCAGCCGGACGATTTCGGGATCATCAGGAAAGGCCTGCCTCGCGGTCAGAATTCCCGACAGCAGCAGCGCGGTGTCGATTGATGAAACCTCACTTTTCCATGCCCTTTTCCCTGTGGTGGCGTCAAGGAAATGGTAAAACCACCCATGTTTCTGCTGAGCGTGATAGGCAAAGAAACGCAAAGCCGTGCGGATGCGATAGCTGGCCCGATCGGGGCTTATCCAGCGATGATCGGCGGCGATGCAGTATGCCGTCAAGCCAAAACCCGTTGCGGCAATACTCGCGACGTTTTTACGCCAGGACTCCTCTTCGGGCCTGCCGTCAAAGCGCGCGCGGTCCAGGATCAGTCCAGTTCGAGGATCAGTGTTTTGCCAGAAATAGCGGAAGGAACGGCGTGAAATATCATCCAGCAGGTCATTGTCAATCCTGCGGAGAGGGTGGACCTCCTCAGCGGGCGCCGTGGCAGCCGCGGCCCGTACGCCTACGCTGGGTATCAGCGCGAAGGCCAGCGCGACTGCACTGATGATCCTTGAGGTGCGGGACCCGCCCCCGACGACGGCGATGTATCGGAAGTACCGGGAAAGAAAATGCTTAGCGGTTCGAACCTCTGTACCCAATGCCCTGAAAACCTTCAGTACCTCTCCAAGTCCTCGGGACCCGCACTCCGGATGCTAAATCCACGACATCCGGGGGGAGCGTCCGATGGTTGTTCCACACAGCGAGGTTGGCAGTCCCCCGCGCCGCGTTACATTGTACAACCTTCTGGGTCAAAGGGAAGGCTCAAGGGAGAAATTCCACACTTCCACTCCAAGTTTTTCAGTATTCGGCTTTTAGGATGGCCAGAAGAACGGCGATTTGGCAGGTATATTGCGGTCCTTTATTTATATTGCGCTAAAACCCCCCTTCCCCCAACCTGCTCATGGGCTTACCGTTGGAAGCGACATTTGCCTGCTGGGTGTTTGAGATGCTCGGCACGAGGAGATAGCCGGCAATTTCGTTCGACTTCACCTTCGTTACGACTAATTCATACGCCAGCCCGTCGGGTTTGGGGTAAAACGTAACGGGAAGCGCCGCCGGCTGGTCATGGACCCATATCCTGCGCCCGCTTCCGGCAAGCCAGATCCACCCGCGGAACTTTTGATGTGCGAGGTCCGTCCCGCCCAGGTGTACGGACACTCCTTGCACAATCTCCTCGTCGCGGTTCTTCGCGACTTCGAAATCCACCAGGCTCGTTGAGAGCTGATTATCGAGGGACGCAACTGCCTGCTGGCTTACCACCTGCTGCTGGCGGACGTCCGCAAGTTCGCGGTTGTAAGCTGCTCGGGTGGCGGCCAACTCCTGACGTGTATTCGCCAGCTCACTTTCAAGCTGCGCGACTTGGACCTGTTGCGCCTGCTGCTGCGAAATGATCTCGTTGATATGGGCGTTCAGCGCGGCTGTGCGCAGATTCAGATCCCTGTTCTCTTTTTGAGCGGCACTCCCCACCATCGCGGCTGCGCGCTGGCGGGCATCGTCCAACCCGGACCGCCAATCAGCATCCATCTTCTGAATCTGGGCGGCCAAACCTGCTTGTTTGGCACGCCAATCGTTGAAGCCTTCCTCAACTTTGGCCGCCCGCGCGCGAAGCTCCCCAATCGCTCCCATGCGCCCGGACAACCCCGAAAGCTCGGAGTTATGCTGGCTGATCACAGAATAGCCATAGGCCGCCATAACGGCCAGCGCCACCGCAAGGACCGCCAGCGCGGTCCACAAACCTGCCGTCCCCCGTCTGTGAGAGACCACCGAATCGATGGACTGATCACCGTCCCACTCCCCTGAAGAATGTATTTCAGTGTCATCAATCGGTGGCGTGTACTCTGGGTGTGCGTACTCTACGCTCCACTTCTCTTTAACTGGACCCATAGACCCTCCTCCGGGCCCTGCCAGAGACAACTCCGGTATGTGGAGTTATTTTAACCAGGCTGGCAGGGCTTTCCCCTCCCTACGTTTCGCACGTTGAGTTCCATGCCTGTACTTTGGGTCAGGTCTATTAGAATCAGCAACATATGTACAGGCCATGGAAAAACTGAAACTAAGGAGTGCGAAAGGAATACTCGTCAGATAGGAAAATTTGCAGACGAGCGGAGGACGCGGGGCGCCGATTTTGGACCCGCCGTCTGCCGCTGAGGCGCAGGCCACCGGGGGTGATTAGCCCCATGCCGGCCAGCCTGGGGCGCTAGAAAAACCTCGCCCGCAGACCCTGCCGGACGCGCCTCTTCTTCAGTGCCGTCTCGACGAACTCGTCCACCAGCTTCTTCTGGGTAGCCAGGTCGCCGGGGATCTCCAGCCGCAGTTTCGAGCGCAGGCGGCCCACTATCTCAGTCAAATCGGCAGCGTTTTCCGGTACGGCTTCCTCGATGTATCGCCGGAGCTTTGCAGCCAGCGCGGGACTCCGTCCGCTTGTGCTGATGGCAATTTTCAGGTCGCCGCGCTGGACAATTGCCGGCATATAAAAGTTGCAGGAGTCCGGTTTGTCCACAACATTGCAAAGGACGCCAAGGCGCTCCGCCGCCTCAAAAACAGCCTGCTGGGTTTTGAGGTCATTGGTTGCCGCGATCACGATAAAGTAGCGTCGGCTGAGGTCAGTCCGCTTAAATCCCCGGCGGACGAGAACCAGCGATTTTGCCTTAGCCAGCCTCTCGATTTCGCTTCCGGCCTTCGGCGAAACGACCGTGACCCTGGCCCCCGCGCTGATCAACTGCCTCACGCGCACGGCGGCCATTTTCCCTCCGCCTACCACCAGAGCCTTCCGTCCGTTCAGTTTCAGGAATATCGGGAATAACTCTGCCATTGCCTCGCTGTCTCCGCGCTCATCTTCAGAGTTTGTAATCGCCCATCACGAACCACCATCCACTATCCACTGCCCATGCCGTAGCGCCACCAGTGGGTCGGTTTGCGACGGCCGACGCCCTTCTGTAGCGGCGGCTTTACGCCGCCAGATGGGCGATGGCGCGGTAAACGCGCCGCTACAGCGTGCCTCCGTTTTTGCTCTTCACTCGGCACTCATCACTTACCACTTACCACTGCCTCACTCGTATCTCAGCGCCACCATGGGATCGACCTTTGCCGCCCGGCGAGCTGGGATGTAACAAGCCACGAGCGCCACAGCAGTCAGAAGCATCGAGACGGCAATAAACGTAGCCGGATCGGTGGGACTTACACCGTAAAGCTGGCTGGCGATGAATCGCGTAAGCACCAGCGACCCCGCCACTCCAAGCGCAATCCCCACCGCCACAAGCGCTGCGAACTGGCCCAATATCATTGAGAGCACATGCGAGCGCCGGGCGCCCAGCGCCATACGGATCCCCACCTCGTGCTTTCGCCGGCTGACGGCATAGGAAACCGTCCCGGCAATGCCGGCGGCGGCCAGCAACAATGCGAGCACGGCAAAAACGCCCACCAAGGTCAGGTACAAGCGTTTCTCCGCGACGCTCTTCCCGAGCACCTCCTGCATTGTTTCGATCTGGGAGATAGGCGCCTCAGGGTCAACCGAATGGATGACCCTTTCCATCTCAACTGACGCGCTTGCCGGTGTGCTAGTCTTCACAACCAGCGTCCCTGCGAACGCGGCCAGAAAGTATTGCGTGAAGGGATTGTACAATTCCGGGCGCGGCTTGTCCGCCAGCGCCAGGTCTCTCACGCCGTCCACTTCGCCGACCACGCGCACCGCCGGAGTCGTCTTCGGATAGGCGGGATAAAATAGCTTTCCCACGGGATTCTGACCCGGCCAGTAGCGGTCCACGAAAGCCTTGTCAACAATAGCAACTCCCTCCGAATCCTGGGTATCCTGGTCCGTAAAGAAGCGGCCGCGCAACAGGGAAATACCCATCGTTTTGAAGTATCCCGGACTCACCGCGTGAAAATCGCTACCAATACTGCCGTTCTCAGGGATGTTCGACATTCCGGGCTGCGCGGCCATCACAACCGTGCTATGAAATCCAACCAGAGGAAGCGGACTTACAAGAGCGGCCGATTGGATCCCTGGCAGCGCATTAACCTTTCGGAGAACTTGTTGGTATGCTTCGATCTGATCCTCGAGTTTGGGGTAGCGGTATTTAGGCAGCAGCACGCGCATGGTCAACGTCTCCTGTGGATTGAATCCGGGCTCAACGCCCTCAAGTTTCAGGAAACTGCGCAACATCAATGCCGCTCCCGTCAGCAGAATTAACGACAGCGCGACCTCAGCGACGACGAGCACACTCTGTGGGTTCCACCGCCCTCTACGCGGGACCGCGTTCGCGCGCCTTTCTTTAAGTGACTCGACCAGATCAACCTTCGAAGCTTGGAAAGCAGGCGCGAGGCCGAAAACAACCCCCACCGCCACTGATACGGCCACTGTGGCCGCCAGGGTTCGCGGATCAAGACCCATCTGCTGGAAGTTGGCTGTGTCGAGCGCACGGGGCAGCAGCCCGCGTACCAGCCCAATTCCCCAGTGCGCCAGCAGAATTCCTACTGCGCCCGCAACCCCACTCAGGATTAGGCATTCGGTCAGCAGTTGGCGAATCACACGCGCGCGGCTTGCGCCGATGGCCGTACGGACGGCAATCTCCTTCTGACGTGTGCTGGCCCGTGCCATCAGCAGATTGGCCACGTTGGCGCAGGCGATGGCCAGGAGAAATCCTGCGGCGCCGAAGAGGAAGATCAGAATCGACCGCCAGTGGTCGATCAACTTGTCCATCAACGGCGTCACCTGAATGCGCCAGTCCGATTTTTTGCGCGCGCCCGTCGGGTTCACAACCTGAAGAGCTGATACACTCAGCGCCGCCAGGGCCTTCTCGCTGGAAATTCCCGGCCTCAATCGCGACCAGACGGTCAGGGAAAAATTTCCAGTGTCAGACTTCTGTTTTGCGTCGAAGATCAGCGGAGTCCAGCAGGCCGGCTGCAACGCCGCAGAAGACTCGGGAAGCTGAAAGCCGGGCGGCATGATTCCCAGGATGATGTATCCAACGCCATCCAGCGTGATCGATCTGCCGATGGCGTCAGAACGGCCGTTGAACAGTTGCTGCCACAGTGGATAGCTCAGGATAGCTGCACGACTTCCACCGGAATTGTAGTCGTGTGACGTGAAATCCCGGCCCATGAGCGGCCGCGCGCCCAGCAACTGAAAAGTTCCTTCGGAGATCTGGTTGTCGAACACCTGAACCGGCTCAGCGCCGCCAACCAGTGTCTTGCTGTTGAAACGCGAACCCTTGGCTACAAACTGTCCAATGCTGCCGGCGTGGTCGCGCCAGCTTAAAAAGGCCGGAACCGGAACCCCACTCCAGCCAGGATAGTTCTTCAGGTCGGTCATGCCAACTTCCACCAGGCCCGAAGAGTTCTCGTAAGGTAAGGCGCCGAATATCGCCGCTTCTGCAAAGCTGAAGACAACACAGGTGGCTGCAATCCCCAGCGCCGCAATGGCAATCGCCGCCAGGCTGAATCCCGGGTTGCGGCGGAGTTGGCGGACGCCGTAGTGCACATCCTGCAGCAAGGTTTCGAGCCAGCCCCAGCCCCACTGGTCGCGCGTGACGTCTTTCACCAGAGGGACGTTGCCGAACTCGCGCCGCGCGTTTGCTTCGGCTGCGGCAGGGTCTTCGCCCTGCTCGATCCGCTCGCGGACGGCCATGGCCAGATGCGCTCGGAGTTCTTCGTCCAGCTCCCGCTCGCGCCGCCGGCGGAGAAAGCCACTAAAACGAATCAACGTTGCTCGTGTCCGTCGCATGGCGACCGCCTCTCTGATCGTAAATCCGCAGTTAACGATGGCGGGATAAACCCGCCGCTATCTCACACCCATGTTTCGGTTGTTGCTTGTCACTAACCACTACTCACTTACCACTGCCCTATTCGTATCTGAGCGCCACCATAGGATCAACTTTCGTGGCGCGACGGGCTGGGATGTAGCAGGCCGCCAGCGCCACGGCGATCAGGATGAGTGAGACGGCGACGAATGTCAGCGGATCTGTGGGCGCGACGCCATAAAGCAGGCTCGACAAGAAGCGCGTGAGCGCGAGTGCACCCACAACACCAACGGCGACGCCGAGCAGGGCTGGCGTGAGGCCTTCCCGTATGACCATTTGGAGAACATCTCCCTTTTGCGCCCCTAATGCCATCCGGACTCCGATTTCGTGCGTCCGTTCGGCAACCGAGTAGGAAACGATGCCATAAAGCCCGACCGCGCTGAGCACCAGCGCCAATATCGCGAAGATCCCTACCAGGACTAGCTTGAAACGGCGCGGCGCGACAAATTTCCCTATAACGTCGTCCATGGTCTGAATATTTGACACGGGCTGATTCTGGTCCACATCCTGGACTGCCTGTTTCAGGCTTGCCGCGACCTGCAAGGGCTTGCCCTTAGTACGCACCACGAATGTCATGAAGGGGGACGGCTGTTGCTGAAAAGGCATGAAAATTTCGGGCCAAGGCTGGCGCTCGAGCGTGTAATTCCTGGTGTCCGCGACCACGCCTACGACTGTCATCCGTGAGGCTTTGGGGCCGCTGAAGCTGATCTCCTTGCCCACGGCCTCCTGATTGCCAAAGATGCGCTGAGCGGCCGACTGGCTGAGGATGGCAACATCGCGGCGTCCCGGCGCGTCCTGGCCGTTGAAGGGCCGGCCCTTGAGCAACGGAATCTCCATGGTTTGGAAATAACTTGGGCTGATGTAAGCGAGCGAGAACGGCTTGCCGCGGACAGACGATCTTCCGCCTGTCGCCTCTACGCCGTTTGCCAGCGCGTTGAAGATGCTCACCGGGTAGTGTGTCGTCGCGGCGGCGCTTTCGACTCCTGGTGTAGCACGCAATCGCTCCAGGACCTCCTGGAAGAAGTTGGCTTGGCGCTGTGGCTGGTCTATGAGGGTTGCCGGAAGCCATGCATCGGCTATTAAGAGTTTGTCGGGATTAAACCCAAGCTTTTCCCCGGTGAGTTGGAGCAAACTGCGGGCCAGTAAGCCAGCGCCCGCCAGCAGGATTAGAGCGAGCGCTGTTTCACCCATGACCAGGAGACCGCGTAGGCGCTGTGTGCCACGCCCCTGACCGGTTTGCTCTCCGCCCTCTTTTAAGGCTTCGTTCAGGTCGATTCGCGACGAAATGAGGGAGGGAATCAAGCCGAAGAAGATCACTGCGCTGGCCGAGATAAGAATCACGAAAACCAGAATCCTGTAATCGAGGCCAATCGCTGAGGGAAGCTCAGGCGGGACCAGCGGCGTCAACGCTTTCTTCTCGGCCCACAGCCCAGCGCCAAGCCCGACGCACGCCCCCGGGATGGCCAGCAAAAGGCTTTCAGTGAGCGCCTGCCGCACAAGCCGCAAGCGCCCCGCTCCCAGCGCCGCCCTTATTGTCATCTCTTTCTTGCGCGCGGCCGCGCGTGCGAGAAGCAAATTGGCAAGATTCGCGCACGCGATCAGCAGAACGAAGCCGACCGCCGCGAGGAGAATCAATAATAGATGCTGTGCATCGCCGACCAGCAACTGGTGGAGCGGGACCACCTGAACGCGCCAACGCCTACGCGCCAGCCTTCGGCCGGGTGAGAATTCAGGACTGAGCCGGTCTGAAACGACTTGGAGAACCGATTCCGCTTCCGTGAGGCCCACGCCTGACTTCAGCCGCCCGATAACGGTTAGCATAGGCCAGTCGGCGCTCTGGGGAAGCGAATTTGAATTGTCCAGCACTTCCGGGACCCAGATATCCCCGGGCGGGTAGAGTAGGCCGGCCGGCATGACTCCGATGACCGTGTACGGAGTACCGTCCAATCGGATTGTTGTATTCAGGATGCCCCGAGCGCCTCCAAAGTCTCGCTTCCACACGGCTGCCCCGAGTAACGCAACCTGGTTGTGCCCTGCCTGCCCCTCGTCACTGGTGAATTCTCGGCCGAGGATGGGTCGCACCCCAAGCATGCGGAAAAACCCGACCGTCACCGGCACCGCCGTCACCCGGTCGGGCCCGCCTGTACCGCTCAGGTTCACACTGGGGCCGTATTCGCTCACCAAGCCGAGGCCGAATGCGCCGATGCCGTCGAGAATCTGGCTCTGCTTCTGCCAGACCTTGAAGTCCGGAGCTATGACCGTGGCGTTCCCATTCAAATGGAATGTTGAAAGATCAACAAGCCGAGCGGGATCGGAATATGGCAGGGGACGCAGTAATGTCGCGTCAATGACGCTGAAAATCGCAGTATTGGCGCCGATGCCGAGGGCAAGGGTGAGAACTGCAATTGTGGTGAATCCAGGGTTACGCCGAAGCTGTCGGAGGCCGTAGCGAACATCTTGCAGAAATGTTTCGAGCCAGCGCCAGCCCCATTGGTCGCGGGTGATTTCTTTCACCAGAAGAACATTGCCGAACTCGCGGCGGGCGTTTGCCTCGGCTTCGGCGGGGTCTTCGCCCTGCTCGATTCTCTCGCGGATGGCCATGGCCAGATGCGCGCGTATCTCTTCATCCAGCTCCCGTTCGCGTTCCCTTCGTCGCTTGAAGTGCAAGCGAAACTTCACGGCTGTTCTCCGGCCGGTTTCATCACGCCGCTTACGGCCTTCACAAATTCTTCCCAGCGCGACTGCTCGTTCACCAGATGCTTCCGGCCTGCGGCAGTCAGCCGGTAAAATTTTGCCCGCTGCCTGTTTTCACTCAGCTTCCATTCGGCCGCAATCCAGCCCTGCTTTTCGAGACGGTGCAGCGCTGGATAAAGCGATCCGGTTTCAACGGTGAGCACGTCATCTGAGCCTGTGCGGATTGCCCGGCTGATGCCATAACCGTGCTGCGGCCCCCATTGCAGGGTCCGCATAATCAGCATGTCCAAGGTGCCTTGCAGCAGCTCAATCCGGTTCTGATAACGGATCTTTTTCGCCATATGGATGTAGGCACTCTACTGCCAGGGAGCCAGCTCTGTCAAGAGCATCTTTCAGGAGAGAAATGGCGGGCTACGCACTGAGAGGAAGAAGCAGCCGGGCAGTCGCGCCGCGTCCCTCGGGACGGTTCTCGAGCGTGAGCGTTCCGCCGTGCGCTTCCGCAATCTGGCGGCTGAGGACGAGCCCGATGCCGGCGCCGCCGGGCTTGGTGGTGAAGAACGGGACAAACAGGTTGCCGGGGTTGGCTATGCCCGGTCCTTCGTCTCCGACCCATACTTCGAGGCTGGCGCCGTTCTTTTTCCACCCGACGCCGATTCCACTCCCTGCGTCGAGGGACGCTTCCGCCGCATTCCGAACGAGATTGATGAGCAATTGATCGAGCTGGTCGGCGTCAGCGCGAACGGTAAGCGCGGGGCCCGGGGCCAGGGTGACCGGAACTCGCGTTTCCATCGCCGTCACGCGCCGCACCCAGGCATCGACCTCGACAGGCCGCAATTTGGGCTTGGGCAGTTTGGCAAGGGTGGCATAGGCGCGGGTAAAACGGCTGAGCGATTCGGCTCGGCCGCTGATCACCTGCAGGCCGCTTCTGACGTCCTCTTTCCAGTCGGGCGGAGGCTGCTCGCGCCCCAGCAGATTTTCCAGGCTTTCGGCAATTGATTTGATCGGAGCCAGCGAGTTATTGATCTCGTGGCCCAGCACGCGCACAAGGCGCTGCCAGGCCTGCAGCTCTTCTTCCCGCAGGGCCCGGCGAAGATCGGTGATCACCAGAAGTTCCATGGGGAGCCCGCCCTGGCGGAAACTGCTGCGGCTGATTCCCCAACGGCCAGAGGCGTCCTGGGCGCCCGGAAAAGACAGTTGCAGGGTCCGCTCAATCCGGCGCGGGTCGCCCTTCAGACAGTGTTCGAGCCGCAGTTCTGAGGCCGTCATCCCGCGCAAGCGCTCCGCAGGTTTAGCCAGTAGCCTCTCTCCGGCGCGGTTCACCAGTTCCAATCGCTCACGCGGGCCGAAGGCAAAAACGGCCACATCAATTTCCTCCATCACCTTGCGGAGCAGGGTTGTGGCTTCCATCGCCCCCAGGCGCTGCTCATGCAGAATGTTGATGAGCGCATTCGCCTCCCGCATGACTTCAGCTAGCGGATCGTCACCCTGGGAGCCGCGCGCCCGAAACGAGTAATCGCCTTCCCGCAAAGTTGAGATCAGGTTGGAGAGCGTCCGCAGGGGCATTTCCATCTGGTGCCGCAACACCAGCGCGACAACCAGCCAAAACAGCGCGATGAACACGGTAAGGGTCCACTGCAATTGGCTGCTGAAATTTCCCGTCCAGAGCAGCGCAAGCGCCAGGGCCAGGGCAGGAACTGCGGCTAGCAGTGCGAGTCCCAACACGCGCTGCACGAAGCCGAATCTGTGATTCCGGCGTGTCACATTCGAGGGCCGGGCCTTTGGTCCCGGTTGCCCGGCCAACGCGTTTGCCATGGTTGAATCGGCGGACCCAACTTCGTTTGGTGGCAGCGGTGCGCCGCGATGTGCGTACGATCCCATCCGCAATCATCCTGACAGGTTGCCGCGTGCTCAGTCCTGTTTGCCTGAGCTTCTTCAGTCGCGCCGGGGAGCTGTTTCCTCTTCGCTCGTGGCCGCCTTGATTCCGAACCTCTCCATTCGCCGGTAGAGGGCGCTGCGGCTGAGACCCAAAGCTTCTGCTGCGCGGCTGACGTTGCCGCGGTAACGTTCGAGCGACTTGTGAATCAGCAAGCGTTCGACATCTTCCAAAGGCATTTCTTCCAGCCGGACTTCGCCGCGCAATGATTGGGTGAGGCCGAGGTCTGCCGCGCGGATAATGGAATCCGGCGCCAGCAGTACGGCGCGCTCCACAGCGTGACTCAGTTCGCGCACGTTTCCAGGCCATGAGTAGGAATTGAGCGACTGCTCGGCTGCGTAATCGAAGCCGGTTATGCTCTTGCTATAGCGCGATGCAAACTGCCCGAGAAAGCTGTGGGCCAGCGGAAGTATGTCTTCGCGCCTGTCACGCAGCGGCGGCACGCGGACCTCAATGGTATTGATGCGGAAGAGCAGGTCTTCCCGGAACCGCCCGGCGAGGGCCTCGTCCTTCAAATCGGCATTCGTCGCCGCAAGAAAGCGCACATCCACATGATAGGTTTTCGATGATCCCACCCGGCTCACTTCACGGGTCTCGATGGCACGCAACAGCTTGGCCTGCTGGCTGAGCGGCACATTGCCAATCTCATCCAGAAAAAGCGTGCCGCCCGAGGCCAGCTCGAAATAACCGACACGGTCGGCTTTGGCATCTGTAAAGGCGCCCTTGACGTGCCCGAAAAGCTCGCTCTCGAAGACGCCTTCCGGAATGCCGCCTGCGTTGACCGTGATCAAGGGACCCTTAGGGCGGTTGGAAAATTCGTGCAGGGCGCGCGCCACGACTTCCTTTCCGGAACCGTGCTCGCCGGTGATGAGAACACTTGCGTCCGACGGCGCGACGCGGTGAACGAGGTCCAGAACCGCGCGCATGGCCGGTGAGTTGGCGATGATCATCGGGGCCGAACGCTGCCGCAGCAGACGATTCTCGGACTCCAGCCGCAGCCCTTCACGCAAGGCGCGGCTCAGTTCCACCTGGCTGCGCACAATGGCCAGCAGTCGCGCGTTGTCCCACGGCTTCTGGATGAAGTCGCGTGCGCCGCGGCGCATGGCTTCCACGGCGACTTCCACACTTCCCCACGCCGTCATCACCACCACCGGCAGAGAGCTGTCCAATGCCTGCAGCCGCGCCAGCAGGTCGAGTCCTTCCTGGCCGGAAGTGGTGTCTCGCGCATAGTTGAGGTCCATCAGGACGCAGTTGAAGTCCGACTGCTCGACGGACGCAAGCACCGCGGAGGGCGAGGTGACACTTGCGATCTGATAGCCTTCGCTTTTGAGCAGCAGGCGCAGAGACTCGAGCACGTCAACCTGGTCGTCGGCAATGAGGATGCGCGGGATGGGGGGTTCAGTTGACTGCATGGCACGCTGCCGTCTCTATCTTACCCTGAAAGCGGAGGCGGCACTAGCCGGTTGCGATGAGCAAGTGCAATTTTTACCCGCTGTGCGTATTTTGAACAAGTTTTCATTTGGACCCGATCCACGGCGAGATGGAATTTTCATAAGTGATTGAAATGAAAAGGATGAAAATTTCAACACGAGAATATGGACAAAATCCCATGCGTCCCATTTTATCGAGCGTTTTTGTAACTAGCCTATCTTACTAGCGCACCGGCGCGCCGATGTTTACCCTTCTGGAATTGCGAACTGCCAGTTGCCAGCGCTGGCCGCTGAGTTATCGGTGCGGAAGGGCCCGCTGCGCCGGCAGGTTCGTCCAGTTTTCCTCCGCAATCATTCGTTTGATTTGCGCGATGCGTTCCGAGGGTGCGGGGTGAGACCTGAAATATCCTTGCAGCGTTTGTTCGGCCACGCGGGAAAGCTCCTGCTGCGGCGATTGCGGACGGCCCGCTGGCGCGTGTTCCAGGCCATCAAACGTCTCGAACATGCGGATCGCGCCGAGCGGCGAGTACCCTGCCCGAACGGCAAGGCGTGTGCCTTCGCGGTCGGCCTCAAGCTCCTGGTCCTTGGAATAGCCCGCTTCAAATACCTCGATCGGAATTCCAATCAGTCCACCAAGTGGAATTTTCCCCAACGCCTCCTGGGTCTGGGCCCGTTCGGCACAGTGGTAATGGTCAATATGCTCGATTTCGTGGCCCAGCACGGCAGCAAGTTCGTCTTCGCTGTCCATGAGCAGCATCAATCCCCTGCCGATGAAAACGTGTCCGCCCGGCAGCGCAAATGAGTTAATGAAATCGTTATCGGAAACGTAGTGAAACCGGTAGGGCAGTTTTCGATGGGCGTAGGCTGACAGGCGCAACCCCACTTTCTGAACGTCAGCGGCCATGATCGTGTCACCGGGACCCTTGGGGCCAAAGCGGGCGGAGTACTCGGCGGCGAGTCGATCGCCAATTTGTATTTCGCGTTCGTCAGTAAGGCGCACGACTGAAGCAGGAACTCGCGTGAATTCACGTTCTGCGTCCGCCACCCAGCGGAGCAGCCCCGCAGGGGTCACTGGAGCATCCCCCTTCTGCTTCTGGCTCAATACTACTGCTCCGGCGGCAAGGAGGATGATAAGGCAAAGCGCAATCCATCGTTTCATAAATATCGCCTGAATTTTTCTCGGTAGCGGGTGTAAAGATAGGAAACGAGCACGAGTGAACTTCCCAGACCGATCAGCGTCAAATAGAAGTAGGAAGTTCCCCAGAGGCGGGGTAGGTCCACAAACACAACTTTACCGATGCAAAGCAGCAGCAGCGCCAGCCCTGTCAGGCGGTAGCTCCTCTCCCCCGCTGCAAGGGCGAAGACAATTATCGCCACCGCCTCCAGCCCCCACGCGAACGTGACCAGGTGGCTGGGCAGGTCCAGACTTAGAACCATCGCGATCAGGGCAACGGGCGCGAGGAAGAAAAATTGTTCCGGGCGCCTGTAGAGAAAGCTGAAGACGCGGCCGGTCCACGTCCGCGTTGCCCGCAAGTCTGCTTCTTTTCCGGATCGAAGCCGGAAGGCAAAGATAAGCGCAAGCAGCAGCAGGGCCGCCGCGGCGCTCACAGACAACGGCCGGCTTTGCCACGCGCTTACGCCGAAATAGCTGTGCTGGTAGAGATTGAATAGGACCGCCCGGTAACCCGCCGCCAGGCCCATCAGCAATCCCTGAGTAAGAAAGAGCTTCTTGTCGGTGATGCAGGCAATCCAGAGCAGGCCGGCGGCGAGGGCGGCCCAGGCAGCGGCTACCCAGGCTTCAGGGAGCTCAAATCGCACGAGTATCGCAACGGTGGCGACGCCCAGATAGCAAAGGTATTCATAAGCCTTGAGCCGCCCGCGCCACAAATGGTCTTCCGGCCCGTCGCTCAGGCGACGGTGGACATAGAAATAAGCGAGCGCGACGGGAACCATCGTGTACAAACGCGGGCTCAGTTTACCGGAAGCTCCCGCAGCGTTCAGATTGGAAAACAACATCCGGACAAAGGCGGCCGTAAAAAGAGCGTATCCCTGTGAGCGCAGGGGGATGGACAGCCGTGCAAACCCGATTTCAAACAGCAACAAGCCAAGTACCGTCCACGCTACGGCCACTGCAACCGCTTCAAGCTGCCGCCACGCGAGCAGCGCAAGCAGGATTGACGCTGACCACGAATACGCTTCCGGAAGGCGTAAAAAGCGTGTGGAGCCGGCGCTTTCAACCCATCGGCAGCCAAGATAGAGCGCAAGGGCAGACGTTCCCACGGTCAGCAATTGCACTGGGTTGAAATGGCCGAAGCTGCCCAAACCAAGATTGACGGTCAGCAGACCCATGAGACCCGCGGCGGAAAGAATATGCGCTTGCGCCTGAAGGTCCCGACGCGACTCTCTCCTGCCCAGAAACATCAGGAGGAGCGCAAACCCGATCCACGCCGGTCCGACGTATTCCGGCCGCAGCTCATACCAGGCCAGAAAAGCAACAAGGGAAGACGCCGCCGCCCGATAGACCGAGGGAAGCCCTCGCGCGCCTTCCGTCGTCGCGGCCCACCGCGATCCTGCATAAAGGAACGCTGCGGTCGAGGCCACACTGACGGCCCGTAACCAGTGATCGTGCGGCGCCGCCACAGGTAAATTTACGAACAGGGCGTGGATGTATGCGATCGCAGCGATCGAGTGCGCCTGGGTCCGCAATTCAGAGATCGACCAGCGCCGGCTTGCCAGAAGCAAGATCAGCGCCAGCAACGCCCACAAGGGCGACACCCATGCGCGCGGGCTCGCGAGCCAGATCGTTGCGAGCGCCAGAACGCCCGCTGGATAGGAAAGGCTGTGAAAAAACCAGTCTTCAAGTTCATCATGGATGAGCGCACCCCACCGCCGCGTCAGCCAGTGGGCATTGGCATACAGTATCACTGCTGCGAAGCCAAAGAGCACGGCCAGGCGTGGCTCGGCCCGGAAAGGACCATCGCCCCAGCGCGAAGCTGCGACATTTGCCGCTTCGCCGATCAGCATTTGGACGGCAGTCAGCACCAGCGCAAACAGGCCAAGCCATCGAAATATGATTTCCCGCGCAAAAATGCCGGCCAGAACGAAAGCCTCTGCTTCAGCCAGCCATAGCACGGAGAGGTGTGGCCCGGAAAATTTACTGGGGAAGGCCGCGACCAGCAGAATGGCTCCGGCGCTCGTGAGGAGAGCGGTTGCGGTGCGCCTGCGCCGCGTGATCTTCAACTGGCCCAGAGCCAATTCCGCCGCGCCGATTGACAGGAAGAACAGGAAGGTGCGCGGCGGGTCAACTGACTGATAACCCATCACGCCCAGGAAAAGGCCAATATTCAGCAGCAGAGCCACCGTGGAGACGGTTTCTTCACGCCTCTCCCGGATTCGCCGGGCAATATAGGAAGCGTTGAAAATAGCCCAGTAAAAAATCAGCAGCGCGCAACTGGCGGTATATTCGGGAAAAACGTGATGCGCGCCCACGCGCGCGATGATCGGGCGCAGCCAGAGGTAATGGTTCAGAAAAGCTGCAACGATGCCGAAAATTTCCAGTTCATACCACCCGAGCTGCCATACGATGATCACCAGGACGATAGCCAGCAGCGCTCCGGCCACGAGGCTGTAAATGCTGACCTGGCTGATGGTGACCGTCGTGAAAGCAAGCAGAAGAGCGAGACCCGTAACCACCTGAGACCGGTACTTCAGCGTATGCGATATCATGCCGGCTGCAACCATGATCATCAGGACCAGGTCGATCGCCTCAGAGGAGATCAAGGGCGGCGCAACAACGTGGTGCATGGCGTAGGTTACAAAGTACAGGAGCGCCCAGCCGCCTCCAATTCCGGCCCGCGCGAAGATGCGCCATTTTTCGCGGCGTTCGAAGATCATCCCGGCCGCGAGCATGAGCCCGCTGGCAAGATATCCAATCAGAATCCGCAGCCCTGGCCCTAAGTGGCGCCACTGGGTTGCAACAAACAGGCTGAGGCCGAGAACCAGGAAAATAATGCCCAGTTTAGTGAACAGGTTCCCGCCGATCATTTCCTCATAATTGATGGCCTTCTTGAGCCACTCCCGGACGCGGGACCGGGGCGGTTGTGAGACAACCAGGGCTGGCGCAACCGATGCCCCTCGAGGCCGGGCGGTCCCGGGTGAATCGCTTCCCACGTTTGAGGTCTGCGCTTGCTGGAGTATCCGGTTGCCATATGGAGCCGCACCTGCAACGCCCGGAGCGGCAGGCTCGCCCAATGGGGGGACTTCGCTCTTAGCGTGTGGCGCCGGGAAGGGCGCCGAGGAACCCAGTGGCGATTGTATTCCTATCGTTTCAGGCTGCGATACTTGAGGCGCGCTGACCGCTGCGGGGCCGGCCGGTAGATCTGTGTGGATGCGCTGCTCGGGCGCATTGAGACGCGAAGAAAACAACTCAAGCTTGCGCGCTCCCTGCTCGAGGGCATAAACCCGGTCGGCAAGACTTTTCCATGCTTTGGCGCTGCGGTCCAGGCGCTGCCAAAGAATAAACAACAAAAAGAGAACCATCACCAGGAGAAAAAACACGAAAACCATGGCTTCCCCTCATTTCATTCATTCAAGCTCTGAGCATTTGTGTCAGCTTCGGCAAGCCGGCTTTCGCTCGCGGCAAGCCGTGCGGCTGTCTCTTTGATTCGCTTCAAATCCAGCTTGCCTGTGCCAAGAGTCGGCAAGGCATCAATTGGATAGAAATTCTCCTTGCGCGGAGTCCAGAGCGGCGGCAGACCCTGCTCGCGCAGGCGGCTGAGCAATACGTCGATGCCGATTTCGAGTGGCGTGTAGAGCACCACGAGCTTTTCGCCTTTCTTTTCGTCCGGCAAGGACGTGACCACAAGTTTCGCCTCGACAGCACCGAGCGCGCGCTGCAGCGCATCTTCCACCTGGATGTGCGGGATCATCTCGCCGCCGATCTTGGAAAACCGCGACAGCCGGCCGGTGATTCTGATGAATCCGTCCTCGTCAAGACCGGCGATATCGCCGGTTGCGTACCATCCGTCGCGCACAACTTCGCGGGTTTTTTGCGGATCGCCCAGATATCCGGCCATGACGCCCGCGCTCTTGACCAGCAGCAGGCCCTCCTGGTTGGGGCCGAGTTCCTCAAAAGTTTCCGGATTCACCACGCGGACGGCTACCCCGGGGATGGGATGGCCGACCGAGCCGGGCTTCGACCCAGGCTGCTTTTCGTCCTGCTGGAAATAGCCCGGCACCCCGACCGCAACCACTGGAGAGAGTTCCGTGGCGCCGTATCCCTCATAAAGATCCACGCCGAATTTCTCCCTGAAGGCGGCGGCCAGTTCGGGCTTCATTTTCTCCGCGCCAACGATGGCAAGCCGCAACGCGGCAAAATCTTCCGGCGCGCACTTATTGACGTAAGACCATGCGAAGGTTGGCGTGGTCATCATGATCGTTACGCGATATTTTCGGCAAAGCCCGCCGATTTTGCGCGCTTCGAGCGGGTTTGAATGATAAACCACGCCGAAACCCGCGAGCAGCGGAAACCACAGGCCCCCGGTGAATCCGAAGGAATGGAAGAAAGGAAGAATGCCGAGCAGGCAATCGTTCCGGTCTGATTTGACGGCCTGCTCGATGCCTTCGATGTTGGAAACGATATTCCGATGGGAAAGCATCACGCCCTTCGGCTCGCCCGTCGAGCCGCTGGAGAAAATGATGGTGGCGAGTGAATCGAGTTTCATCTCGCGCGGAAGCAGCCAGCGGCGCAGCAGCGGCAGGGGCAGCAGGCGCGCCGCGGCGAGCCAGGCCAATCTTTGCCAGCCGGAAAATCCTTTCGCGGCGTCTTCGATCATGGCCATGCCGGGAAGCTTTTCAATGCCCAGGCGCTCAAGAAGCTTCTGCGAGGTGAAGATCGTTTGAATTCCGGCGCGCTCAATCGCTCCGTCGAAGGCTTCCTTCGAGGCCGTGTAATTTAGATTCACGGGAACTTTGCCGGAAAGGCTGATGCCCAGGTTCAGGAGCGCCGCCGGGACCGAAGGCGGCAGTAGCACGCCGATGTTCTGTTCGCGGGCGCAGCAGCGCCGAATCAGGCTGCGAAAAAGCAGCGCGCCCGTCAGAGCCCGGCCAAAATTCAATCGGCGCCCGGAGGAATCTGCCATGGCGAACCGCCGCCAGTTGCGCCGTCCGCTTTCCAGAAAGAGTTCCGGCAGGGGACGCTGGACAGCGTCGCGGCGCGCGAAAGCTTCCGCGCCAACCAGCATCACTTGCTGGCGGACGCGGAAAGCGTCCGTGTCGGGAGCAAGCGGCGCGCCCACGGTTACAGTGACGGGATAAGGAATGCGGCGGGGCCACTTAAAGAAGAACTTGCCGCGCTCGAAGCTGAAAATCGAGCCCCAAACGCGGTCGAGATAAACGGGGATGATCGGCGCGCCCACGCCGCGCGTGATGCGCTCAAAACCGCGCCGGAAACGCAGCATATTGCCCGTGCGGCTGATGGCGCCTTCGGCGAAAATGCAGACCAGTTCGCCCTTCCGAAGCTGCTCCTGCGCCTGGCGAAGCGACTCGATAATCTGGCGCGGCGGGTCGGATTCAGAAACCGGGACCGCGCCCATCAGCGTGGCCAGCCAGTGAATGCCGCGCGCCTCATAAAACTTACGGTAAATCAGGAAGCGCACGAAGCGGTCCGTCACAGCGCCGATCAGGAATGGATCAACGAATGAGATGTGGTTTGAGACGATCAGCGCGGGGCCGCGGCGCGGCAGGTTCTCGCGGCCCACGACCCGGACCCGGTAGAAAGTATGCGTCAGCAGCCAGAGGGCCAGGCGAATGGTGAAGTCGGGCAAAACGGTCATGATATAGGCCGTAGCGCCGAAGGAAACGAGCGCCATCACCAGCAGGACCTGGTTCGCGGCCAGATGGGCCGGCCCGGATAGCAGTTCAAACAGGCCCGCGCCCAGAATCACGCCGGTAAACGTCAGCACGTTCGAGGCGGCAATCACCCGGCCCTTGGTATGCTCGCCCGCCCGGGCCTGCAGGAAGGCCTGAAGAGGAACAATGAAAATTCCGCCTGAAAATCCCAGCAGAAAATGGCCGGCCAGGGCCGCGGTAAACGAGCCATGCGCAAAATAGAGAAACGCGCCGAACACGCCAAGCCCCACCGAGCCGATTGGGACCAGGCCCACTTCCACGTGATCGCCGGAAAGCTTGCCGGCCACGAAAGCGCCCAGGCCAATGCCTACCGAAACCGCCGCCATCAGCACGCTGATGCCGGGGTCGCTTAGATGAAGAAGATCGCGTCCGTAGCCAATCACGTTTTGCAGATAGACTGCGCCAAGAAACCAGAAATAGGCGATGGCGAGGACCGTCTGGAGCAGGGCGCGAGAGCGGCGGATTTCGCCGAAGTCGCGCCAGAATTCGCCCGCCGGATTCCAATGGAATTTTTCTCCCGCTCCGGCCGCCTCGACCCGAGTGATCCCGGTGGCGAAGGCCAGGCCGGCGAGCGCCATGCCAATCAGCATGGCAACGGGAATATAGGGCTGGGCGGAGAACCGGTCGCGCAACAGGCCGGCCGCTACCGGGCCCAGCACGATCATCGAATAAACAGTGAGCTCCATCAGGCCGTTGGCGCGCGGCAGGTCGTCATCGGAAAAAATCTGCGACAGAATGCCTTCCTTGGCGGGACCGAGGAAGGCGGCGTGCACGCCCAGAAGGAAAAGCGCCGCCAGCATGGCGCTGATGCGGCCCTGGCTGGTGGCAAACGTCGCGTAAGCCAGGACCATGGCTTCGGCGATTTTGAGCGCGATAATCACGCGCCGCTTGGAAAACCGGTCGGCGACCTGCCCGGCCCAGGAAGAAAGAATGATGTAGGGCAGTACGTAAAGCGCCGTGCCCAGCGAAATGATGCTGGAGCGCAGGGCAGGATCCGTAACCGTCGCGGCGGCGTAGAAAAACAAAAGCTGCTTGAAGGTATTGTCATCGAAGACGGCCAGCGCCTGCGCCGCCAGGAGCCATACAAAACCCTGGCGCTTGAGGACATGTGAGTACCCATTGACGGGACGATGGGCCGGGGCCGGTTGCTCAGGCATGCCCGGCAGTTTCGGCGCCGCCTGGGATATCCGAGCTTTAAGTTTCTTCTTCACCACGGCGGGCCCCGTGCTATACGGGATCTTTTCGGGGCTGATGGCCCCCGCCAGTACACGCATACCGTAATCGGAATCGGCGATCAATTCAAGCGCTCGCTCGGTTTCTGGACCTCTCATGGCATGTCTCCTGTCATTGGTAAGGCCGCCCGCATGGGCCCCTTCATTTTCGGCTCCCAGTCTAAGGTCGAATCGCCCCGCGCGCTGGGGGTCAAATGCCAGTTTGCAAAGTGTCATATTGAACGGGATGGCGGTACAATCAGGGCCGCTCGAATAAGGAGGTTGCCGGGTGCTCGCGCGGGGGCATATTTCAATCCAGAAAGGCAGCGGCGTTCCGGTTCGCCGGCAACTCGCGGAGCAGATTGTTTATCTGATCGCCACAGGGCAACTCAAGGCTGGCGAGGCGCTGCCAAGCGTGCGCGAGCTGGCGCGGCGGCTGAAGGTCCATCGCAACACGGTCAGCGAAGCATACCAGGAACTGGTGCGGCGCACCTGGCTGGTGCGCCGGCGCGGAAGCCGGCTGATTGTTCGCGGAGCAGAGGCGGCCGCCGGAGCGCGCGCTGCTTCCGGTCTCGACGCGCTGATCAATCAAACGATCGCTTTAGCGCGCCAAAGCGGATACTCCTTGAAGGAACTTCGCCAGAGAGTACGTGAGCGCCTCATGGCCGAGCCGCCTGATCACATCCTGGTGGTGGAAGAGGAATCGGGTCTGCGGAGCGTTCTGGAGGAGGAAATTCGCGGCGCCAGCCGATGGCCGGTCGAGGGCTGTTCGCGCCAGGGGCTTGCAGCCGATCCCACCCTGGCAATGGGCGCCCTGATCGCCACGCCGCAGTACGCGCTGGGCGAGGTGGAACGCCTTGCGCCCAAAGAATTTCCGCCTGTGGCCGTGACCTTTTCAAATGCCGCCGAGCATCTGGACAGGGTTCGGAAATTGCGCGAACCGTCCGTGGTGGCTGTTGCGTCGGTGAGCCCGGCGTTCCTGGCGGCGGCCCGCAGCCTGCTCGCGCCCGCCATCGGCGAGCGCCATTCGCTGGTTGAATGCCTGGCAACGCCTGAGGACAAAGACGCGGTTGGCAGCCGGACCGGGGCCGCGGACCTGGTGTTATGCGACATCGTCGCCTACGCACCGATGCAGGCCGGTAAGTCTGCCCTCTATAGGCTCATCGATTCAGGCTCGCTCGATTATCTTACTTCTGCGATGGAAGCGTACGAAGCCGCGAAGATGCCGCCGAGGGCGTGGAAGTGTCCGAAGCGGGCGCAGGCCGGGCGGAAATTATGAATTCTGAATGATGAAGGATGAATGAATTGGCTCGGGCACCCGGCGAGGCGCCCACAGATATCGCAAAGAGGGCGATCCCGCACTGCGGGACGCCAGCGGGCGGCCATTTCATCCTTCATAATTCATAATTAACAATTCATAATTCTTTTGCAATCGCGCAATCACCAAATCACTCAATCACCAATCGGAAATGACGCGGTAAGCACGCCGCTGCAGCAAAGGCCGCAGGCCGAGCGCCTGCGCCACCAAAACCAAAGGCAACAACCGCAGGCCGAGCGCCTGCGCCACCCCAACCCCAAACCCCGGATCCCCAATCCCTGGTCTATTCATAGCGCAGCGCCACCATGGGATCGACTTTGGCGGCGCGGCGGGCGGGGATGTAGCAGGCAAGCAGAGCAACAGCAATGAGGATGAGCGAGACGGCGAAAAACGTCAGCGGGTCAGTGGGCGTGACGCCGTAGAGCAGGCTTGCGAGGAACCGCGTCAGCGCCAGCGCCCCGGCAATTCCAATTGCCACGCCCATCAGCGCCAGCCTGATTCCCCGCCCGACGACCATCCGGAGAACATCGCGTTTTTCCGCCCCCAGCGCCATGCGGATGCCGATTTCGTGGGTGCGCTGCGACACGGAATAGGAGATGACGCCGTAGATGCCCACGGTTGCCAGCAGCAGGGCGATGCCGCCGAAAATCCCCAGCAGCAGGGCAACAAACCGCGGCGGCGCCAGGAAGCGGCCAACGTATTCCTCGAGCGTTTCCACGCCGAAGAGCGGCAAGTCTTTGTCGAGCGACTTGATCTGCGCGCGCGCCGCGCCCGCCAGGCTGGCCGGGTCCACTGCCGCGCGAACGACGAAAGTCATCGCGTCCAGGGGGCTTTGCGCCAGCGGAACGTACACCTGCGGCCCTGGCGTGGAGTTGAGCCCGTGGTTTTTCACGTCTCGCACGATGCCGACGATCTCCCGCATCGGGGGCTTGCTGTATCCGTTGCCGATGTGGGCGTTCAAGCGCTTGCCGATGGGGTCCTGGCCGGCAAAAAATTGTTTGGCCAGCGATTCGTTGATGATGACAACCGGCCTGGACTTCAGGGTGTCCTGCCCGGTGAAATCGCGCCCTTTGAGAAGCGCGATGCTCATGGTGTGAAAATATCCGGGCTCGACAAAGGTGTAGTTGGTGTCCGGGGCGTGCCCAGGAACGCTGGGCTGGCCCTCGATATCAAAAGAGGTGCTGACTTCGTCGGAGCTGAGAGGCAGGGGCATTACCGCGCTGGTCGAGCGAACTCCCGGGACCGCGCGCATCCTGGCGATGGCCTCTTCGTACAATTGAATGCGCTGGGCCTGCGAGTACCGGCTGGGCAGCACAAGATTGAAGGTAAGAACGTTGTGGGCATCGAACCCCGGATCGGCGCTGCGCAGCCTTACGAAACTCTGAATCAACAGACCCGCGCCCACCAGCAGGCAAAGAGCTACGGCGACTTCTGCCACCACCAGCATGCCGCGCGCGGGACCTCGCCGCTCGCCGCCGGGAGAACTGCGGCCGCCTTCCTTTAAGGACTCCTCCAGCTCGGATTTGGAAGACCGGAAGGCCGGGAAAAGCCCAAACACAATCCCTGTAAGCACAGACAAGGCGGCAGCGAAGGCAAAAACATGGCCGTCCATTCCAATCTGATCGGTTCGAGGCCCGCCTTGCGGAGCCAGGAGTTTGAGAAATTCTATTCCCCACACCGCCGCGAGCGTACCCAGGGCTCCGCCGCCCAGGGCCAGCAGCACGCTTTCGGTCAACACCTGGCGGACGACGCGGCCGCGCGTTGCGCCCAGCGCCGACCGGATGGCCATCTCCTTTTGCCGCCTGGAAGCGCGCGCCAGCAGCAGGTTTGCAACATTGGCGCAGGCAATCAACAGCACGCAGCCCACAGCGCCCAGCAGGACCAAGAGCGCGGCGCCGGCCTGGCCGGCCACCTGTTCCAGTTCCGGAATCACATGCGCGTAGCGCGGCTTGCTCTCCGGATGCTCCTGGTTGAGCGAGCTGACAATCTGGCTCATTTCCGGCTGGGCCTGGCCCACGGTCGAGCCGGTGCGCAGCCGCGCGATCACCTCGAGATAGTGGGCTCCCCGCTGTGACGCCATTGACTTCCCGCCAGCCAGGGACGTCAGGTCAGGAGCCATGGTGGTCCACAGGTCGATGGCCTCGGACTGAATGGGGAATTGGAAGCCTGCGGGCATGACGCCAACCACGGTGTACTGCTTGTCATTGAGATCGATCACCTGCCCCAAAGCGCGCCGGTCGCCGTTGAACCGCCTCTGCCACAGGCCATAACTCAGGATGACGGCGTTGGTCCCGCCCAAGGCGCCCGGCGCGTCCTCGCCCGGAAGAAAGGAGCGTCCCAATGCGGGCGTTACCTGCAGAATTTTGAACAAATCTGCGGAAGCGACCACGACGTTGACGTGGAGCGGCGACTCACCGCCGGTCAGCGTATAGTTGTCCTGGCGATAAGCCGCCATGCCGTCGAAGACGTGATTGCGGGCGCGCCAGTCGAGGAAATCAGGATAAGAAGCGCTGCCGGAACTGCCGTTGCGCCGGATGGTCGATGTGACGCTGACCAGCCGGTCCGAATTGGGAAACGGCAGCGGGCGCAATAAAACCGCGTTCACCACGCTGAACACTGCGGTGTTGGCGCCGATACCGAGCGCCAGAGTGAGCACCGCAACCGCAGTGAATCCCGGATTGCGGCGGAGCTGCCGCAGGCCGTACCTTAAATCCTGGAGTAACGTTCCCATCTGCCACCTCCGCGGCTTTCAATTATGAAGGATGAAGGATGAAAGAGGTAACGCAAAGTGTCAGCGTGCTGATACTCTGCGGGTCTTGAGGGCGAAAAGCCGCAGAGCCTGAACACCACAACTAAAGGGCACAGAGTCTCGCGGGTGGCGCGTACGAGGGTGCCGCATACGTTCCGTAGTTTGGAATGTATGCGGTCACACCACAGGGTCCATGGGCAACAGCGAAGTATCATTCAGAAAATAAAATCTCCAGCTTGACCACGGCCAGTCGCCCGGCTCGCTCACCAGCCTTCGCGTCACGGGATTGTTGTGCATGTAATCCAATTTCTCGCCGATTTTCTTTGCGCTCCAGACGTTCAAGTCATAGCCGCCCCGCTGCCAGACCCGGAAATGCGCGTGATGATGAACGGTTGCAGGGAGCCTCACCTGGTCGAGCATCTTCCGGCACCACGGGCGCTGTGGGTTCTCCTTCAGATTCTTCAGGACAAACAGCGCCGTCCGGCCTTCAAGCTTGTGCAGGATCCGGGATGGACTCGCGTCCGCCGAGGGCCACAGCAGCAGATGAAAATGTTCCGGCATCAGGACGTAGCCGACGATCTTGAATCCCAGTTCGCTCCGCAGTTCGCCCAGCGTTTCCACCCAACGCTGCCGGAA
The DNA here is from genome assembly GCA_035712365.1 of Terriglobia bacterium. Lineage (NCBI taxonomy): Bacteria > Pseudomonadati > Acidobacteriota > Terriglobia > Terriglobia bacterium. The sequence continues at coordinate 76,294 of DASTAW010000038.1, read as the reverse complement.
TTTTTCTGAGTCAAACAGCCGCACCCGGCGATAGGTATTCCGGGTTAGAAAGTGAAGATGGTTCTCGCCGTAGTAGTGCTTCTGCCGAGGCATTGCGCCATTCTACATCACTGACGCGCCGCATACATTCCAAACTACGGAACGTATGCGCTACCCGGTGACATCATTGACGTGCCGCATACATTCCAAACACCGGAACGTATGCGCCACCCGGCGGCGTCACTAATCTACTGGACGAGTTCATCCACTTGATCTTTATCTATGCGTGGGCAATAATGGAGCCGGATAACTCGCTCAATTTGTGCTGACTTGAAGCTTTGCGCCGTCTCCCGCTCCAGACCACGAGCCAGGGGGCGGACCCTGATCTTTTTATCGATGGGGCCAGCATGATCACCAGGCGCCAGCCACGAAAAAGAAAGCTGAAACCCGCGCCCAAGCGAGGTGTTGACGTCCCAGCCACCGACAAAGTTCCCCTGATTGTGGGCGTCGGAGCCTCGGCGGGCGGTTTGCAGGCCTTCACTGAGCTTCTGAAGCACTTGCCTGGTGATCCTGGAATGGCGCTGGTGCTGGTACAGCATCTGGCTCCCAGGCATGCCAGCGCGCTGACCGAGTTGTTGGGCCACACCGCGAAGATGCCAGTGACCGAGGTGACAGGCCGCACGCGCATCGAAAGCAATCATGTTTATGTGATTCCGCCAGACAGCGATATGGAAGTGCGCCGCGGGGAGTTGCACCTGGTCCCCCGCGCCGGGACGCAGCCTCACAGGCCCATCGATCATTTCCTGGATTCCCTGGTTGAGGACCGCGGCCCCAAGGCGGTTGGGGTGATTTTGTCAGGGACCGCCTCCGACGGCACGCTGGGGCTGAAGACCATCAAGGCAGGCGGAGGCACCACCTTCGCGCAAGACCCTGAGCAGGCCGAGCATGCGGAGATGCCGCGCAATGCCATCGCCGCGGGATATGTGGATTTCGTTCTGCCCATCGAATCCATCGCCAGAGAGCTGCTGCGGATCGCCCGGCATCCGTATTTGCGCCAGGAGCCGCGGGAAGAAGCCGGGGACGAAGCATTGCCCGCGGGCGAGAACGAACGCCGCAAGATCTATCGGACGCTGCGCGGAGCGACGGGCGTGGATTTTACGCACTACAAGTCGAGCACGATCTGGCGGCGCATCCGGCGGCGCATGATGCTGCTGAAGCTGGACTCGCTGGAGGCTTACACATCGTATTTGCAGAAGCACCGCGACGAAGTGGACGCGCTGTTTCAGGACATGTTGATCCACGTGACGGGCTTTTTCCGGGACCCTGAAGTTTTCGAAGCGCTGAAACGCGAGGTCTTTCCAAATCTGGTGAAAGACCGGCCCGCCGGGACGCCGGTCCGAGCGTGGATTTCGGGCTGTTCAACGGGCGAGGAAGCCTACTCGGTAGCCATTGTCCTGCTGGAGTTCCTCTCTGAGGTTTCCGCCAATCAGGAAGTGCAGATTTTTGCGACGGACGTGAACGAAGCCGCGCTGGAGAAGGCCCGCCAGGGAGAATACCTCGAAAGCATCGCAACCGATGTTTCGCCGGAGCGCTTGAGGCGTTTCTTTATGAAAACGCCGCACGGCTATCGGATCAATAAAAGCGTTCGGGACCTGTGTATTTTCGCGCGGCACGACATCGGCAAAGACCCTCCCTTTTCACGGCTCGACCTGATCACCTGCCGCAATTTGCTGATCTATCTGGGACCCGTCCTGCAAAAACGGATACTTCCCATTTTCCATTACGCGCTGAAGTCCACCGGATTTCTATTGCTGGGCAGTTCCGAGACGATCGGAACATTTGCGGAATATTTTTCGCTGGTTGACAAGAAGCACAAGCTCTACAGGGCCAGGCCGGGCGCGAGGTCCCACATCATGGACCTTGCTGGACGGGCTGCTGCGGATCCGGGGACGCCCCGAAGGGAGATTGAGCCTGAGCTGAACGACAACTTTAATTTGCAGAAAGAGGCAAACCGGATCCTTCTGAATCGTTTCAGTCCGCCGGGCGTCATCATCGATGACGATTTCAAGGTGGTCCACTTCCAGGGAAGGACCGGGCGCTATCTCGAGCCCGCCCCGGGGAATGCAAGTTTGAACCTGGCGAGAATGGCGCGGGAGGGCCTGCACGTGGACCTGCGGGCGGCTGTGCAGGAGGCCACGAGGAGCCACCATCCCGTCAGGAAGCGGGGCGTACTGATGAAACAGAACGCCCATACGGTTGCAGTGGACATCGAGGTCATTCCGATCAAGGGCCCGGCGGCTTCTGACGGCTATTGCCTGGTGTTATTCCAGGACGCAACAGTGGCCGTCCCGGCGGCAGAACCAGGCAAAGCCGCCAAAGGTCATAAAGGCCGGAATATTCCTTCCAAAACGGCGAGCAGGGAAATCAGCCATCTGAAGGAGGAACTGGGCCAGACCCGGAATACCCTGCAATCCACCATCGAGGAACTGGAAGCGACCAATGAGGAACTGCGGTCCGCGAACGAAGAGGGCCTGTCATCGAACGAGGAGCTGCAGAGCACCAACGAAGAACTGGAAACCGCCAAGGAAGAGCTGCAGTCCGCCAACGAAGAATTGACGACCCTGAACGAGGAGCTGCAAAACCGCAACCACGCATTGAATATCGCCAACAACGACCTGTCTAATCTGCTGGCCAGCGTCGACATACCCATTCTCATGCTGGGAAACGGCCTGAGAATCCGGCGATTTACCCCCAGCGTTCAAAAGCTGATGAATATTGTGAACGCCGACATCGGGCGCCCCGTGAGCGACGTCAAGCTGAAGTTTGAGCTCTCCGCGTTCGAGAAGCTGATCGCCGAGGCGGTTGACAATACTGCTGTCAAGACGCTGGACGTTGAGACGTTTGACGGCAACTGGTATTCCATGCGCATCCGCCCGTACAAGACGACGGAAAACAAGATTGATGGAGCGGTCATCAGTTGGCTTGAAATGACCGGAATGAAACACGCGCTCGATACGTCCCTCGAGCGCTACAAGTTCATTTTTGAAAGGAACCTGGCTGGAGTTTTCTATGCTCAGGACGGCCATCTGCTGGATTGCAATGAGGCCTTTGCGCGGATGCTCGGCAATGCTTCGCGCGAAGAAACCTTGCAGGCCAGGAACTTGAATGCCAACATCACTCAAAAGGAGCAAGCGGAGTTTCACGACCGCCTGGTGAAAGAAAAGAACCTGAACAATGAGCTGGTCGCCATCAAGCGGAAGGATGGGAGCGACGCGTGGATTGTCGCCAGCGCCACTCTGACGGAAGACGGCGGAACGGCAGGGCTGGCCGTTGACATTACAAAACAGGTCCAAATGGAAAAGCAACTTGGCAAACTCACGCGGTACCTGATGAACGAATCCGATGACCGGCGGAGGGAACTGGCGCGTGAACTGCACGACCAGTTGGGATCATCGCTCGGAGCGTTGCTGGCCTCGGTGGCCGCCGTTGGGCGCAAACCGCAACTCGATAAAGAGACGCGGGGCAGCCTGTCGCAGTTCCAAAAGCAACTGCAGAATTGCATCAAGGAAGTGCAGACCGTCTCCTATCTGCAGCACCCTCTGGTCCTGGAACAGATGGGACTTGCCGCGGCGGTCCGCTGGTACGCCGAAGATTTCTCCAGGCGAGCAAAAATACGAACAGAAGTGTCGATCTCAGATTCCCTGGGCCGGATGAACGAAAAAATTGAGATTGCCTTATATCGCATCATCCAGGAATGCCTTACCAATGTTCGGCGGCATTCAGGGTCCGGCAGCGCGCGAATCACCATCGAGGCCAGAAATGGGCGCGTGACCGCCGAAATCCGGGATTTCGGAAAAGGCTTTGCGGGGAGCAAAGAGAGTATGGGCATCATAGGAATGCGCGAGCGAATGAAGGAAGTTGGTGGTAATCTGGAAGTTGAAACAGGCAAAGATGGCACGACAGTCCGCGCAACCCTGGATTTGGAAGGCGCAGGGAATTGACCGGAAGTCGGGAGGCAGGAGCCAGGAGACAGAAGCCAGAAGTCAGGAGCAAGAAGCCAGAAGTCAGGAGCCGGAAGCCGGAAGACAGAAGACGGGAGACAGGGCAGGAGTTAAATTGAGCCTATGAACACCACTCGAATTCTCCTGGCGGACGATCATCCGATGGTCCGCCGCGGCGTGCGCTCATTGCTGGAAACCCGCAATGGCTGGGAGGTGTGCGGTGACGCCTCGACGGGCTTTGAAGCCCTCGAAAAGGTGAAACGGCTAAAGCCGGACATCGTGGTCATGGACATTTCAATGCCGGGCATGACGGGCTTTGAAGCCGTCCGGCAAGTACACGATTTTGATCCCCAGATCGGCATCCTGATGCTCACCATGCACGATTCCAAAGATATTTTTTGCGCGGCCATCGAGGCGGGCGCGCATGCCTACGTCCTGAAATCCGATCTGGACGAGAAGCTGATGGAAGCTGTGCAGGCGTTGTGCGAGAACCGCGCTTTCTTTACCCCGAACATTTCCACATCGTCCGCCGCGGCCCCCGTCATCGACGGCGAGGCTGCGGCTGCGGGCGGCGATGCAAATCAGGAGATACTGACGCCGCGCCAGTTGGACGTCTTAAAATTGCTGGCCATGGGGAAGAGCAACAAGGAAGTTGCAACGGCCCTGAACATCAGCACTCGGACGGCCGAGACCCATCGCTACCAGATTATGAATCGGCTGAGGGTCCGCTCCTTGAGCGAACTTGTGATGTATGCGATAAAGCACCACGTCGTGGAAGTCTGAACGAGGAACACACAAAATTACGAGTCACTCCAAAGTTGTGGGTTCCGAGTGCTGAATTATAAAGTCTGCAATCCGAAATACGGGCTGGGCGCAACGAGGAAAGAAATTACGAATTACAAATTACGAGTTACCGACGCAGGGTTTACGAGCGTAACCATCGCGGTTTTCAACCCAGAACCCATAACTCATAAGCCAGAACCCATAACTCAAAGCTGGTAATTCGTAATTGGTAATTGGTAATTTTTTTGAGCTTGCCTTTCCCTTCCATCTGTCCCCTTGGTTATCTTCCGATGGGTTGCTGGCGCTTGCGGATGCTGACGCTAATCGAAAGATATGACGGGGCTTACGTAGAACCACGTACAACCGGAATACGAAGTATACCGGATTGTGCAACTCCTTGCACTCTCGTAAAGTTGAAACTTCCGGTTAGTGGATACGAGTAAGAAGGAAGAGAATGTTCTCCGAGCGGCTGGGACAGGCCGGCAGGAGTCCGCTGCCAGCCGTCTGGAAGGAGAGAAAAGTGTCGCAAGAAAAAGCGTTCGCAATACTCGTCTCCGACGGGAGCGCCTGCCTTGAGGAGTTGGGCCGGAAATTGGAAAATCACGGGCTGGAAACAGTGACGGTCGAGAGCCGCACAGAATTCGCGGGATTGCTGCTGGAAAGCCATCCGGAGCTGATTCTTACCTCCACGACATTCCCGGAAGGGACGTGGAGCGAAGTCGTAGACATGGCCCGGAAAAGCTCCGTGCCTGTGAATGTGATTGTGGTGGGGCAACGGGTTGACATCGAGCTCTACGTGCGGGCCATCGAGTATGGCGCGTTTGACTTCATGCTCCCTCCCTTTGAAACGGACCAGCTCTCGCACGTGCTGCGGGTAGCGATGGCAGATGTCCGCCGCGCCAGAGAAGCCCATGCGCTCGAAGAGGTGGCCTGACCCGCTTCACAAGAAGTGGTTAGTGGATAGTTTCCGGCGAAGCCCCTTCAGCATCTTTTGCATCTCGGTAACCAGCAAACCCACAACCTCGACATCAGATGGTTTGAAAAATCCCAGCGCCGGCTCACCTATTTCATACTTCATAATTTATAATTCATAATTACTTTTCAATCGCTCAATCACAAATCAACAATGGCGCGATAAACGCGCCGCTACTCATAGCGTAATGCCACCATCGGGTCAACTTTCGCGACGCGCCGGGCGGGAATGTAGCACGCCGCCAGCGCCACCAGGACCACCACGATGGCCACGATGGCCAGCGTTGCCGGGTCTGCGGCGCTGACGCCGAACAGCAGGCCCTTGATCACCTGGCCGCCGAGCGCTGCCGCGCCAAGCCCCGCCGCTAGTCCGGCAAGCGCCGGTGTCATGCCCTGGCGCAGCACCATGCGCCACAGATCGGGAAACTGCGCGCCGAGGGCGGCCCGGATTCCCAGCTCCCTGCGCCGCTGCTCCACTGAATATGCAATCACGCCGTAGATGCCCAGCGAGGCCAGGAACAGAGCGAAACATGCAAACAACACCGCCAGCAGCATCTGAAACCGGCGCGGCGCGACGGATTCCGAAACGATGCTGGACATCGGGCGAACGTCGATGACGGGCGCCTCGGCGTCTGTGAGGTGAACGGCCTGGCGCACCTCCGCCGCCAGGTCCAACGCTTCGCCTGACGTGCGAACAACAATACCTGCCGATTCGGGGATGTGGCCCATGCCCGCGAACCAGTCGGGGACGTAAACCATCATCACGGGCGCCTCATCCAGTTTTGCCGTGCGCACGTCGCCGACCACGCCGACGACCTGTTCTTCTTTTTTCGGCCCCCAGAAGGTGAGGCAGGTGCGCCCAATGGGGTCCTGGCCGGGCCAGAAGCGTCTGGCCACGCTCTCAGAAACCACGACTTCGTTCCGGCCGCGGTCGCTCTCATTAAACACTCGCCCGCGAACCAGCGGGATGCCCATGGCGGCAAAGTAATCCGGGCTGGCAATACGGAAATTCGCCGGCGGGGGAGAGGCGCTGCCGGGCGGCACGTCAATTCCGGTGACGTGTGTTTCGCCCCCCAGCGGCAGCTCGCCCACCCACCCGGCAGACCGCGCTCCGGGCAGAGAGCGAAGGCGAGTGAGCAGGGAGTTGTAGAATTCGAGGCGGTCGGCGGGCTTTGAATATCGTTGCGGCGGCAGATTAACCTTGGCGGTCAGCACACTTTCGGTTGCGAAGCCCGTGTTGACTCGAAGCAGATGAAACAGACTCGACGCCAGGAGGCCCGCAACGATGAGGAGCGCGGTGGTCATGCCAACTTCGAAGCCAATCAGCGTCTCGCGCAGCCGGCGCGCTCCCCGGCCCTCGCCCGCGGCCGCAGTGCCGGATTTCAAGGCTTCCAGCGGGTTGCTCCTGGCCGCGCGCCAGGCCGGCAGAGTTCCAAAAAGCACCGCGGTCAGCACGGCAAGGATGGCCGCGAAGGCGAAGACCCGGGCGTCCATGTGCACCTCATTCAGGCGCGGCAATCCCGGCGGAGCGGACCGAACCAGCCAGCGGGCGCCAAAGCCGCCCAGCACGATGCCTGCGGCCCCGCCCGCCGCGCCCAGCAGCAGGCTCTCTGCAAGCATGCGGCGGAAAATCTGCCAGCGGTTGGCGCCCAGCGCCGAGCGGATGGCCGACTCGCGCATGCGGCCCGGAACACGCGCCAGCGACATGTTCGCCAGGTTGACGCACACGATCAGCAGCACAGCGCCCACCGCCGCAAGCAGCAGAAGCAACCCCTGCCGCGCTGGACTCGTCACTTCGCTTTCCAGCGGGAAAATCGCGGCCTTGAGGCTGACGCCCGTGTCCTTCGCCTGGCGGGCAATCTGCGACTGCACCACGTTCAGTTCCGCCACCGCCTGGCCCGCGCTCACGCCGGGCTTCAGCCGTCCGATGGCGGCGAAATCGAATTCACCGACCAGGGCCTCTTCGTCTTCCTGCGGTCCGTTGAGCGGCTCGAAGAAGTCCAGCTCCCGGCCGAAGACGGTGAGCCGTCCCAGTTGCGCGGGGAAATGGAAGGAGGCAGGCAGAACGCCCGCCACCACGTAAGGCGCCCCGTCAAGCGTGATGGTGTGGCCAACCACGGCCGGATTGGAATCAAAGTGCGCGCGCCAGAAGGGATGCGTCAGAATCACGACGCGGCCCCGGCCGGGTTCATCCTCCTGGGGAAGAAAATCGCGGCCAAGCTCCGGCCGGATTCCCAGCACGCCGAAGAGGTTCGCCGAGGCGCGCACTCCGTGGACCTCCGCAGGCTCGCCTGCTCCCGTCATGTCAGCGCTGGCGGCCCGCGCAATGGCGATCCCTTCGAACGAATGGCACTGCTTCTGCCAGATCTCAAAGCCGCGCACGTTGGCCGGCATCAGCGGATAAAATTTGGACATCTGAGGCCAGATCACCTGGATCAGATAAAGCCGCTCGGGCTGACTGTAAGCCAGAGGCCGCAGCAATACGCTGTTCACCACCGAAAAGATCGCCGTGTTCGCGCCAATGCCGAGCGCCAGCGTCAGCACAGCAATGGCCGTGAAGCCTGGGCTTCTTCCCAGTTGGCGCAGGCCGTATTTTAGATCTTGCATCAGAGTGCCCATGACGTGCCTTTCTGCAATTACAAATTACGAATTACCAATGACCGGCGCCGGGCGGAAATTATGAATTCTGAATTATGAAGGATGAAAGGAAGAAACTGAGGCGCGCGCCTTCTTCCGTAGCCAGCCCAGGCTGCGGATATTTCATGCTGCATAATTTATAATTCATAATTCCTATGCAATCGCTCAATCGCTAAATCACTCAATCACAAATGGCGCGGTCAACGCGCCGCTACTGGTAGCGCAGCGCCGCCATTGGATCGACCCTGACCGTCCGCCGGGAATGCCGAACCTGGTGGAGGTGAGAAGCGCATCAAGCAACCTGGAAGATGCTGCGCCTCCGCACTCTCCATTCCTCGGTTGAAAACATTCGCGGGCCGATCTCAATCAAACGCGGCAGCATGTTGAAAACAGAAACCCGATCCCATCGCAATCCCTGGCGGGTGAGGAGACCGGCATCGTTCAGGGCCTCCGCCACTTTCGACAAGGGCAGGTCCAGGACGATTTGCTCCATCATAAGCAGCAGCGCGCGGAATTCTTCGGGGTCCTGTTCCAGGTGGTGGCAGTCGCCCGCCACGCGCAAACCATAGGGGACCTCCTCAACGGGTTCGCGTTGTGGCAGCGCCCCCCCGACCTCTCCCGCGCGTTCCCATTCGAGCGCTATCAGTTTCCATCCGGCTTCGGCGCGCCGCGTGAAAAAGGCTGCGTCCGGCAGTTCGTTCACCACTTCACGAAAATGTTCCGTTATAGCCACGGCATTCCTCCTGAAGCAAATTCAGTGGTTAGTGGACAGTGCATAGTGAATAGCGATGGGTCTTCACTAATCACTAACCACTGATCACGATCCACTGTCCTACTCATAGCGGAGCGCCACCATGGGATCGACCTTTGCCGCGCGGCGCGCGGGGATGTAGCACGCCAGCAGCGCCACAATAATCAGGATGAGCGAAACGGCAACGAAGGTGAGCGGATCGGTTGGCTTGACACCATAGAGCAGGCTCGATAGAAAGCGCGTCAGTGCAAGCGCGCCGGCAATGCCAATCGCGACACCGATCAGCGCCAGCTTCAGCCCTTGCCCGACGACCATCCTGAGAACGTCACTCTTCTCCGCTCCCAACGCCATCCGAATGCCAATTTCCCGAGTCCGGCGCGTAATTTCATACGAAAGGAGACCATAAAGCCCGATGCAGGCAAGCACGAGGGCCAAACCGGCAAAGAACGTTGAAAGCTGGGCGATCACCCGTGGTTTCGACAAAAGACGCTCGATGCTTTCCGTCTGGGTCTTGACTCCGAAAATCGGAAGATTGCTGTCCACGCGCCTCACAACCTCACGAACTGCCGGGACAAGTGCGGCAGGATCTGACGCCGCGCGCAATTCGAAATAGGCTCCGCCGCCCATCAGAGGAACATAGACCATCGGGTGAATCTCCCGGTGCACGGAGTTGTACTTCGCATCACCAACCACTCCGACGATCTGCCATCTCTTCGACCTCGGTTTGCCAACTGCTACGTCGTCGCCGCTCGCTCCCGAGCTTCCCCCCTCGGTGAGCTGTTTACCCAAGGGGTTCATTTTTGGAAAAAATTCGTGTACGAACCTGGCGTTGACAAGAACGTGGATTGGCGGGTTCGGGGCCGCGGATGGTTTTGCCACCGGAGAAGGAGTGGACGCCGATCCTGCCTTTTGCGAAGATTCCGAAGGCTCAGATGCTCGTACTGGAAGGGAAAAATCCTCCGATGCAAACATTTGCCCCTCGAGCAACGGAATGCGCATCGTTTTGAAAAAGTCCGGACCGGCAGCGAGCATATCCACTTCGGTTTCCATCCCCTTCGGCTGATCTTCAACGCGCACGGTCTCTGTCCAGAGGCCGCCGCTCAGCAAAGCGTCGGAGGAATAGCTGGTGGAGATCACGCCCGGCAGCGCAGCGAACCTCTCCCTCAGTTCACGGTAAAGATTTTGAATCTGCGAATCCGTGTACTTTGCAAGCGTTGGGTCAATTCCGAAAAGCAGAATGTTGCGGGTGTCAAAGCCGGGATTGACGTTGCGGAGGTTTTGCAGCGTCCGCACCAGCAGGCCCGCGCCAATCAGAGCGATTATCGAGAGAGCAGCCTGCACCGCAACAAGCAGGTTCCCAAGGCGGAACCGCCGGGCGCCTTCCGGACGGGTTGAGATATTTTCCTTGAGCCCCGGCGTCAAATCCAGCTTCGTGCTTCGCAAAGCCGGGGCGAAGCCGGAAAGAATGCCGGCCGAAACGGAAACCACGAGAGCGAATGCAAGCAGCCGCCAATCGGGTTCCACCGCAAACGGAAACGGGTCTTTCGAGCCTGCCATAATCAGCGATGTGATCGCGTGCACTCCCCAGTAAGCAAAGAGCACTCCGAGAGCGCCACCGGCGAAGGAGACCAACACGCTTTCAGTGAGCAACTGGCGCAGGATCCTGAGCCGGGGAGCGCCAAGCGAGAGGCGAACGGCGATCTCTTTCTGCCGGGCCGCACTTCGTGAAACCAAGAGGCCCGCGACGTTCGCGCAGGCAATGAGGAGAACCATACCGGCCGCCGCCATCAAGACGTAGAGTGCGGTCGAAAATTCACCACGGTCTCCCGTTAGCCCCTGCTGAACGGGGACGAGAACAACCCTCGGGTCGTCGGACGGCTTGGAAAGCGGCTTTTCGCCGTTCACCATTTCATTGCGAAATGCCAGACTGGCAGCCGCCTGGGCATTTTCCAGCGTCATGCCGGTCCTGAGGCGTGCTACGATCACCAGCCACCAGTTGCGCAGCGTCCGGGAATTCTTTGCCCAATCGATGTTGAGAGGAAGAACGGAAAGCGACACAAAAAAATCCTGAGCCTTGCCAGGCGAGAGACTGTTGAAGCCGGGCGCCGTGACACCGACGATGACGAAGGGGATTCGATTCAGTTCGATGGTGCGGCCGATCACGGAGCGGTCGCCGCCAAATGCGCTCTGCCAGAAGCCGTAACTGAGAACGACCGCGGGAGAAGCAGAAAGCAGGTCGTCTTCCGGGCCCAGCGTGCGGCCGAGCGCCGCGGCCACTCCCAAAGTCGTGAAGTAGTCGCCGGAGACCAGTTCCCCTTCAGCCAGGCGAGCGGGACCGTTGCCGCTGAGGACAACCGCCGCCGGGCCGGCAAAGGCGGCAGCGCCGGAAAATAAATTGTTATTCGATCTGATCAGCTCGAAATAGGGATAAGGAAACGTGCACCCGGAAGGGTTCTCCGTCTCCTGGAACGAGCAATCACCGAACGAACTGGTTTCAATGCTTCCATTCCAATGCTTGTGCGCCGTCCAATTGAATAGCACGATGCGTGAAGGGTCGCGCACTGGCAGAGATTTCAGCATCACAGCATCGATCAGGCTGAAGATCGCCGTATTCGCCCCGATGCCCAGCGCGAGCGTGAGGACGGCAACAGCCGTGAAGCCGGGGTTTCTCGCCAGCATTCGCAGGCCGTACCTTAAATCCTGGATTAGAGTGCCCATGATTCACCTCACTACAATTACGAATTACAAGTTACGAGTAACAGGTTCTGAGTTCAGAGTTATGGGTTCTGGGTTCAGCGTTGGAAGGCACAGGGGTTCATGTGGTTAAACCCAGAACCCATCACTCAGAACTGAGAACGAGAAGTCAGTCGTAATTCATAATTCGTAATTTCGCCTCTTTCAATCGCTCTATCGCAAATCACCAATCAACCATGGCGCGATAAACGCGCCGCTACTCGTAGCGGAGCGCCACCATCGGATCGACCTCGGCCGCGCGGCGGGCGGGGATGTAGCACGCCAGCAGCGCCACAATAATCAGGATGAGCGAAACGGCAACGAAGGTGAGCGGATCAGTTGGCTTGACACCATAGAGCAGGCTCGATAGAAAGCGCGTCAGTGCAAGCGCGCCGGCAATGCCAATCGCGACACCGATCAGCGCCAGCTTCAGACCCTGTCCGGCGACCATCCTGAGAACATCACTCTTCCCTGCCCCGAGCGCCATCCGGATGCCGATTTCGTGAGTGCGCTGCGCCACTGAATAGGAAATCACGCCATAAACACCGACCGCCGCGAGGACCAGTGCGGCAATACCAAACAAATCGAGAAGGATGGTTTGATACCGAGGCTGGGCAACTGAATCGGCCAGTATTTCGTCCATGCTCTGAATGACTGGTGGAGGCAGGTTTTTATTGACCGCTCTAATTTCGCTGCTGATTGCGGCTGCGGAGAGCGCCGCATTGCTCGTCGTGCGGACCAGAAGGGCCGGGCTTTGCATGGGCCACTGCCAGTAAGGGACATAGACTTCCGGCATGGTTTCCGCGCGCGCGCCAAGGGTTTTTGTATCGGCAACGACACCGACGATGTCCTTCCACGGCGGCCGTGTGTCGGGACCGTTGGAACCCGGTTGCCCAGGGTTTTTCCGGTCCCCTAACGCCAGCCGCTTGCCGATGGGATTCTGATTGGGGAAATAACGCCCCGCCATGGTTTGATTGATGATGGCGACCCAGGGCGTTTCGTAAATGTCATCCTCGGTGAAGGCCCTTCCTTCGAGAAGCGGAATGCCCAGGGTGCGAAAGTAATCGGGCGACACGCCTGCAAAGTCAGCCGTAGGATATTCGGCAGAAGTGGCGGAAGGACGATTTTCGATGACGATGGGAGACGCCAGCCCCTGGTCCACGTCACGTGGGAGTTCATTCGCTGCCGCGACCGACACGACTCCCGGATCATTCCTGATTCGCTCCATGATCTGCTTCAACGTTACCTGAGGACGGGTCGAGGTCAGCTCGACCCAGGTGGTGAATCCAGACACGGAAAAATCCAGTTCGGCCGTCAGCAGATGGTCCGGTTGAAAGCCGCGGTCGATTTGCAGACGGCTGACAAAACTTCGGGTCATCAATCCCGCGCCCATCAGAAGGACCAGCGAAAGTGCGACTTCAAGTATCACCAGCAGGGGACGCAGGTGGCTTCGCTCGAGCTGCGCATTTCCGCTTCGGTTGGCTTCCTTGAGCGTACTGTTCAGATCAGGCTTGGAAATTTGCCAGGCCGGGGCGAGACCAAAGAGCAGAGCTGTTATCAAACAGAGGCCCACAGTGAAAGCGAGAGACGTGCCATCCATCTTGGCTTCCTGCAGCCGTGGGATTTGACTGCCCGCTATTCCGACAAGCAGGCGCAAGGCCCAAATTGAACCAACAACGCCCAGGAGTCCTCCACCCAGGGCTAGAAGAATGCTCTCGGTCAGCAACTGACGGACCACGCGCCAGCGGCTTGCGCCAACCGCCAGCCGAACGGCAATCTCCTTCTGGCGCCCTGCCCCGCGCGCCAGAAGCAGGTTGGCCAGATTCGCGCAGGCAATCAGCAGAATACAGGCCACCACGCCCCACAAAATCAGCAGAGTCGCTCGCAACGACTGCCCGATCGTCTGGTCGAGCAAAGGCACCACAGCGACCGCGTCACCGATGAGATCGATCGGGTGTTCCTTCGCGATGCGCGCCTGAATCGCGCTCATTTCTGGTTGCGCCTGGTCAGGCGCTACACCCGGCTTAAGGCGCGCAATCACGCAATACCAGTGCCCGGACCGCCGCTCGCCGAGATGCACGTCAATCCATCCGGCCGGCAGCCAAAGATCGCACCGATTAGGGAAACGGAAGCCCGGCGGCATCACGCCTACGATTGTGTAATTCCGCCGGCCGTAGCTGTCGACGGTAAGAGTGCGCCCCAGCACATGAGGATCGCTGCCGAAACGGTTTTGCCAAAGCTCATGGCTCACGAGCGCCACCCGATTGCCCTGGTAGTTGTCTTCTTCGGGAAGAAAGGTTCGACCCATCAAGGGCTTCACGCCCAGGACTGAGAAGAGAGCGGAGGAAGCGTAGATACCTGCAACTTTTCTGGTGCCTTGGGCGCCAACGAGATTGAATTCCGTGGACCCGGGGAAGCCGGCCCAATATGCGATGCTCGCCAGAACATGATTCTGTTGCCGCCAGTCGATGAAGTCGGGCCCCGTGACTGTCTCCTGGCCAATGCCTTTGGCTGGGCTGCGCTCCCAGAGCATCACCAGGCGGTCCGGGTCATGGTAGGGCAGAGGACGAAGCAGGACGGCGTTCACTACGCTAAAAATGGCCGTGTTCGCGCCGATGCCCAGGGCCAGCGTCAGCACGGCGACGGCGGTGAAGCCGGGGCTTTTTGCCAGCATGCGCAGGCCATACTTTAAATCCTGAATTAGCGCGCCCATGATTTGCCTTTCTGCAATTACAAATTACGAATTACCAATGACCGACGCCGGGCGGAAATTATGAATTCTGAATTATGAAGGATGAAAGGAAGAAACTGAGGCGCACGGAGCTTCTTCCTTAGCCAACACCGGCTGACTGATTTCATAATCTATAATTCATAATTCTTCTGCGATCGCTCAATCGCAAACCACAAATCATCAATGGCGCGATAAACGCGCCGCTACTCGTATCTCAGCGCCACCATCGGATCTACGTTGGCCGCGCGGCGGGCGGGGATGTAGCAGGCCAGCAAAGCAACAGCAACAAGGATCAGCGACACGGCGGCGAATGTGAGCGGATCGGTCGGCTTGACGTCGTAAAGCAGGCTGGACAGGAATCGCGTGAGCGCGAGCGCCCCGCCAATCCCAATCGCGACGCCAATCAATGCCAGCCTGATACCCTGCCCGACAACCATTTTCAGCACGTCTCTGCGTTCGGCTCCCAGCGCCATGCGGATGCCAATCTCCTTCGTGCGCTGCGACACCCAGTAGGCCATCATTCCAAAAATGCCGACGGCCGCCAGCAGCAATGCCGCAATTGCAAAAATGCTGACCATCGTCAGGTTGAACCGACGAGTCTGGAGCGAAGCGGAGAAAACGGCCCTAAAAGTTTCAAAGCGCGGCACGGCGCTCGAGGCGAGGTCGCGGATGATGCGCCGGGAGTCCGAAATCATTTCCGGGGGCGGCGCGCTGGAGCGCATCACCACGGTAAAATCCCGGCCGCCACGCAGACGTTGGAGGTAATCCACGTACACCGTGGGCTCTGGCGGCTTTTCAAGACTTCGATAGTGAACATCGCCGACCACTCCGACCACCGTGAGCAACCGCAAGTCGCCATCCATGTTGCCGAATTCGATGGTGCGGCCCAGAGGATTCCGGCCGGGCCAGGTGGCCCGAGCGAGCGACTGGCTGACGACGGCAACTTGCTCCGCCGTGGCGTTATCGCCATCGTTGAATATGCGGCCGCTGAGCAGAGGGATGCCGAGCGCCTTAAAATAGCCTGCGCTCGCCACGCAATAGTCCGCACTCGCACCGGGAGCCGTGGACCAGAGGTGCTCAAGGCGCGCAGCGTCTTCCGGATTTGCAAAATTGAGATCAGGCTGGTGATCGAGCAGCAGAAACTTGCCATCGGCGCAGTCACCATCTTCCCCAAGGGGTAAGTTCGACACTCCGCCGACTTCTTCGACGCCCGGCAGAGCGTGCAGCCGGTCAAAGAGAGTTTCCATAAAGCGGGCCGGCTCCATGCCTGTTGGGGATGTGGCAAGGGTAAAAGAAGAAGAGCCGCGTGAAGCCGGAATTTCGAGTTCCATGCTCACAATATTCGACGTGCGGAAGCCGGGATCGACGGAAAGCACGCGCAGCAGGCTGCGGCCCAAAAGTCCTGCTCCGGCCAGCATCACCAGCGTGATCCCAATTTGGGCGCCGATCAGGGTCCGCGCCAGGCGTCGAGACGCGAATGAGCCGGCGGCTCCGCGGCCGCCTTCAGCGAGTGCAGCCTGCGGCCCGGCCGCTGTGGCTCGCAAGGCCGTAATCATGCCGAGGCTCAGTGCCACTAGCAGTGAAATTCCCAAAGCGAAGCCCAGCACGGGCAGGTTCACGGCAACGTTTTCGATTCGCGGCAGGCCGGGCGGTGCGAGCGCCAGCAGGGCTTCCACACCCCAGAAGGCGAGCAAGACTCCCAACGCGCCTCCCGCGAGCGACAGCAATAATGATTCCGTCAACAACTGTTTTACCAGGCGGGCACGACCCGCGCCCAGGGCCGACCGAACCGCGAGTTCACGCCTGCGCGCTGCGGCCCTCGCCAGCAGCAGATTGGCGACGTTGGCGCATGCCACGAGAAGCAGAAAGCCTACGGCCGCAAGCAGGATCAGCAGCGCCGGGCGTACCTTGGCGGTGAGCGCCGAGCGCAGCGGCTCCACACTGACATTCGTCATGTCGATCTCGGGTTTGTATTCCCGGTAGAGGCGGTCAGCCAGGCCGGAAAGGTCTCCGCGCGCCTGCGCAACGTTTACGCCATCGCGCAGCCTTGCAACAGCCTCCGACCAGTTGTGCGCAGTTCGGCTGGAACTTCCCTCGCCAAAGCTTTCAGCCGGAATCCACAGGTCTGCATTAGCCGGATAGTCGAAGCCCCGCGGCAGGACGCCCACAACCGAGAAAGCGTGCCGTTCGACCGAGAGCACGAAACGTGAGAGATCGTCCGAGGTGCCCATTTCCTGCCGCCAGTACCCGTAACTGACAAGCGCCGCGGGCCGGCCTCCCTGGCGCAGCTCATCGGCAGAGAAATTGCGGCCCCGGAAGGGAGCAACTCCCATCACGCGGAAGAAATCTGCGCTGACCAGCGCGACAAACACTCTGGAGGGTCCGGAGGGACCTGAAATTGTAACTGGCAGGGCCTTGCACAGCGCCATGCCCGAAAGGGTGCGGTTCATGGCGCGCAGGTCGCGGAAGTTCGGGTCCGTAAAGCCCATCAGGTGACCATCCGACGCAACTTCTGAGATGCTTACAAGCCGATCAGGCTTTGGATAAGGCAGCGGCCGCAACAAAACACCGTAAACGACGCTGAAAATTGCGGATGTCGCGCCAATGCCGAGCGCCAGCGTGAGAACGGCAACAGCGGTGAAGCCGGGGCTTCGTCCCAGTTGGCGCAGGCCGTACTTTAAATCCTGAATTAGAGTGCTCATGCTTTGCCTTTCTGCAATTACAGATTACGAATTACCAATGACCAGTTCTGCGTCATGAGTTGTGGGTGCTGAGTCGGGAACCACGCCGCATCACGCGCGCCGACTCGGCAACCGTAACTTGTAATTTGTAATTCGTAATTTTTTCTTTCCACTGCTGGCCCAAGCTCCTCTTCGCGGTCATCGACCTCACCCCGGACAGTGCAAAGGCCGCAGACTGCAAGAGCGGCAGTCTGCGCTACCAACGTCGGCCCTTCATTTCATACTTCATAATTTATAATTTATAATCTTATGCAATCGCCCAATCGCAAACCACCAATCATCAATGGCGCGATAAACGCGCCGCTACTCGTAGCGTAATGCCACCATCGGATCGACCTTCGCCGCCCGGCGCGCGGGAACCAGGCTGGCGGCGATCGTCAGCAAAGCGACCCCGGCCAAAGCGGCGATGATCGACAGCAGGTCCGTCGGCTTCACGCCGAAGAGCATCGAGCCCAGCAGCCTGGCCCCCGCAAGCGCAAGCGGCAATCCAACCGCCACGCCGACAAGCGCCACCACGATGCTTTCGCGCACAATCATCCAGAGCACCTGCGGCCGCTGGGCGCCAAGCGCCATGCGGATGCCGATCTCCTGCGTCCGCCGGCTGACCTTATAAGCGACCGTTCCGTAAAGTCCTGCCGCCACCAGAAGCCCCGCGAGCAATCCGAAGAGCGCAGCGAGGCGGGCGAACATCTGTTCCTCGGAATATCCTTCTTCCATCTGCGCCTGCTGGGTCATGGGCTGGAGAAGGGGAATGTCCGGGCCAAACTGGGCCACTGTGCGGCGCGCTTCAGGCAACAGAGCGAGCGGACTGCTGCCAGCGCGCAACTCGACCGTCATCGTGCCGCCAATCGACATCTGCGTATACGGGAAGTAAGCGATGGGTATGCTGTTTTCACGGACGCCCGCGTACTTGCTGTCCGTAACGACTCCTACAATGGTGAATGGCTGGCCCTTCTCGATTTCGACCAGGTGCCCGATGGGATTTCTTCCGGCAAGATAGCGCTCGGCAAAAGTCTTGTTGACGATTACCACTTTCGGCGCAGTGGCAGAATCGGCGTCAGTGAAGTCGCGGCCCTCGAGGAGCGGAATGCCAAGAACATGGCAGAAAGCCGGCCCCACGTCATTCCACCGCACCATTGAACCAACGTTCCCACGCGGGTTCCTGCCATCAACCTGAACGTCCGAGTTGTTGCTCCAGCCGGAGCCGATGCGGAGTCCAGTGAGAGTTGCGGATTCCACGCCCGGCACAACACGCATGCGATCGAGCAGCGATTGCCAAAAGTGGAGTGTTTCGGCATCGGTCTCGATGCCCTGCGGAGGAGCGACCCCGAAGATAAGCAAACCGGACGGGCGGAAGCCGAGGTTTGCATTTTCCAGGTTGCGCAGCGTTCGGATCATGAGGCCGGCGCCCACGAGCAACGCCAGGCAGAGTGCGATTTGCAGGGCTACGATCGCCTGCCCGGCTCGAAATCTGCTGCGCCCAGGATTCGCGACAGTCCCTGCCGCTTTGAGCGCAAGGCCGGAAGGCACGCGCCAGGCGTTCCGCAGCGGAGCGAGCCCCAGCACAAGTGCCGTGAGAAGGCCAACGCATAGAGTGAAGAGCAACACGGCGCTGTCCGGGGCAACGTCGACGGTCAGTTCAGACCAGGCAGCGAGCGCCTGTGTGGCCCAGAGGGCAAAAATCCAGGCGAAGATGCTTCCGGCAGCCACCAGCAGCAAGCCCTCCGTCAGCAATTGCCGGAACAGGCGGCTGCGGCTGGCGCCAAGAGCCACTCGCATGGTGAACTCCCGCTCGCGGGCGGCGTTCCTGGCAATCAGCAGCATGGCCACGTTGATGCAGGCGATCAGCAGCACGATGGCCACCATCGCCATCAGCACGAAAAAGGGATTGTCATAGTTTTCCCGCAGCTTCTGGATTCCGCCCGTGGCTGAAAAATAGAGTTGAGGGGGCCGCTCTTTCGCTTTGCGTTCGCCGATACCTTCATATGCAGTTCGGCTGTACGCGGGCTGAAGCTGGGCGATAGCGTGTTGCCACGTCATTCCCGGTTGCAGCCGACCGATCATCATCAGAAACCACCAGTTGGGCGGACTATACAACCCGTCCTTCTCCTGGGGGGAGCGCGCCCAGGGTTTCAGGTCAGGCCGGGATTGGAAAGGAATCCAAACGTCGGTGGGTGTTTCATCCGGTTCCACTCCGGTGAAATCGTGCGACGCAATGCCGATGATGGTGAACGGCACCGACTTGATGTAAATAGTCTGGCCAATCGCGGAAGGATCGCGGGCAAACTGCCGCGTCCAGTAATCGTAGCTGAGCACGGCTGCCTGGGTGTGGGCGGTTTCATCTTCCGGCGTAAAGGCCCGGCCGCGTGCCAGCCGGATGCCCAGACCGGAGAAAAAGTTCCCACTCACCATGTCCACGCTGGCCGCCTCAGGCTCCTGGCCCGAACGAACGGAAACTTTCCCGACGGCCAGTGGGACAAAGGCCGCCAGGCTTTGAAACACTCGATGCTCGTTGCGGAATTGCTCAAAACTCGGCATGTTAAACGTGTTTGGGGGATTGCCTGTCTCAGAGCCGCCGGATGGAAATGAATCCGTGTGCAGATAGACAAGCTGCTGAGGATCGGAAACCGGCAGGTACCGAAGAAGAACAGCATTCATCACGCTGAAAACGGCTGTATTGGCGCCGATGCCAAGCGCCAGCGTCAGCACGGCAACAGCGGTGAAGCCGGGGCTTCTTCCCAGTTGACGCAGGCCGTACTTTAAATCCTGGATTAGCGTACCCATGATTTGCCTCCTGGCAAATAGTGATTAGTGGTTAGTGCATAGTGATTGGTCTTCACTAATCACTAACCCCTGACCACTGACCACTGCTCTACTCGTATCTCAGCGCCACCATGGGATCGACTCTGGCGGCGCGGCGCGCGGGGATGCAGCACGCCGCGAGGGCCACGGCAATCAGGATGAGTGAAACGGCGATGAAGGTGAGCGGGTCGGTGGGCGTGACGCCGTAGAGCAGGCTCGAGAGAAACCGAGCCAGCACAAACGCTCCGGCTATGCCGAGGGCAACCCCAGCCAGAGCAAGACGGAGTCCCTCTTTAACGAAGATGGAGAGCACTCCGCCGCGGGTCGCTCCCAGCGCCATGCGAATGCCGATTTCGCTGGTCCTCTGCGCCACGTTGTGGCTCATCAGGCCGTAAAGTCCAATCGCCGCCAGCAGAACGGCCAGCGCGGCAAACACTGCCAGCAAGGTGGCGGCGAAGCGTTGCGGCGCCAATGAGGAGGCAATCCGCTCGTCCATGGTTTTTACGTCGGAGACGGGCTGGTTTGCATCCACGCTCCGGACGGCGCGACGGACCAGATCAGCCTGGGCCGCTGCTCCGCCGCTGGACTTCACGACGAAATATCCGTACGGCGCCTCTTTCTGGAACAGCGGATAGTAGTAAACGCCCTTTCCGGCACTCTCGGATATGTTTGAGCCCGACTCCTCTCCCGCAAGCTGCGTGAAGCGAATGTGGCCGACGATGCCAACAATCGTAGCCCAGGAGTCACGCCGCCCATTCCGGATTTTTTGCCCGATGGGATTCTGGTTCGGCCAGTATTCTCGCGCCAGATTCTTATCAATGATTGCAACAGACTCGGACCCAAGGCGATCGTTTTCACTGAAAAGACGGCCCTGGAGCAGGGGGATTCCAAGCGCGGCGAAGTATCCGCCTGTGACAAAGCGGATGTTGCCATGCGGTCCGGGATCGCCCGGGCCGGTGGGTCGCCCGTCAATCTGAAATGAGGCGGATGCATTGCCTCCCGTAAAGGGCACCGGATAGCCCGCGCCTACTGCCGTGACGCCCGGCGCGTGTGAAAGGCTGTCCATTACGCTGCGGAAAAAGGCGAACTGCTTCTCTTTAGTGCCGTATTGCTTCTCCGGAAGTGAAAGCCCGGCAGTCAATACGCCGTGCGGCTGGAAGCCGGGATTCACCGTAAGGATTTGTTTCAGGCTCTGAAGCAGCAGGCCCGTCCCGGCAAGCAGGACCAGACCCATCGCCAGCTCTCCAATCACCAGGAACGACCGGAGTCGATGGCGCTGGCGTCCCCCGGCCGTCGTTCTCTCAGACCCTCGCAACGCCCGGTAGGGTTCAACCCTGGACATCTGCCAGGCGGGCATCAATCCGAACAAGAAAACGGCAACGGCGCCCAGCCCGACGGTGAATATCAGGACGTGCCAGTCCAATGGGAAGCTGCCCGCCGCGACGAGTTCCTTGGGGGCAATCAGCAGCAGGGCGCTGACGCCAAGACCGGCAACAAGCAGGCCCGCCAGTATTCCCGCCAGTGAAAGCAGCGCGCTTTCCGCGAGCGCCTGGCGAACCAGACGCCTTCGCGAGGCCCCAAGGGCCGCGCGGACAGCAAGCTCCCGCCCGCGTCCTGTTGCTTTGGCCAGCAGCAGGCCGGCAATGTTCGCACACACGATCAGGAGCACAAGCCCCACCGCGCCCGCCAGGATCAACACGGGCGTCCGAAGATCGCCGTAAATGAAGTCCACCACCGGCAAAATAAACACGCCCCAGCCGGAGTCTTTTGCATAGCTCGAACGGGGATCATCCACGACGCGCTTGACCAGTACGCCAACATAGGCGCTTGCTTGCGCAAAGGTTATATTCGGCTGCAAGCGCGCCACGGTAAAATAGCTTTCATTAAATGTGTTGTTCGGACTGAAGGCGTCAGGAGCGAGCCCAATCGGCGTCCACAAATCCGCCGAATCAGGCCAGCGGAATTCCGGGCCCATCACGCCAATGATCTTGTATGGCTGTTGGTTCAACTGAATGGTCCGGCCGATGATTCCCCGGTCTCCGCCAAACCATCGCTGCCACGCTCCATAAGCGAGCACCACCTCATGGTTTGCGTTGGGCTGGTCCTCCGCCGGAGTGAAAGTCCGTCCCAGCATGGGCCTTGCGCCGAAAACGTCAAACCACTGCCATGAGACCATGGCTCCCTGGAGGCGCTGGGGCCAGTCGCCCGCCGTATAGTTGAAATCTGAAATGTTGTCGATGGCAGCGGCGGCAAAGATCTTTTTGCTGTCGCGGATTCCGGCGAAATCGGGCGCGGAGATAACGATGCTTTTCAGGCCCAGCTTGTCGTACTTTGCCCGCACCGCAACGACCCGTTCCGGGTTCGGCAGACCCGGCGGATGAAGAAATAAAGCGTTGATCACCGAAAAAATCGCCGTGTTCGCCCCGATACCCAGGGCCAGTGTCAACACGGCCACGGCGGTGAAGCCGGGATTTCGTCCCAGTTGGCGCAGGCCGTACTTTAAGTCCTGGATTAGCGTGCTCATAGTTCGACCTTCTCAAATTACAAATTACCCATTACCAGTTCTGCGTTGTGAGTTGTGGGTGCTAAGCCGGGGACCGCGCCGCATCACGCGCGCCGACTCGGCAACCGTAACTCGTAATTCGTATTTTCTTCTTTCCACTGCTGGCCCAAGTGCAGAGGCCGCAGACTGCAAAAAACGGCAGTCTGCACTACCAACATCGGCCCTTCATTTCATCCTTCATAATTCAGAATTCATAACCGGGTTCAATCGCCAATTGCTCAATCACTCAATCAGCCAATGAGTCAGTCGGTGCCAATCCACCCGTCCTGAAGATTGATGATGCGGCCGCCGTAGGCCGCCCACGCCTCGTTGTGGGTCACCTGGACGATGGTGGCGCCCTCGTCGTTCAGCTTCTTAAAAAGGTCCATGATCTCCTTCCCCTGGCTCGAGTGAAGGTTTCCGGTAGGCTCATCAGCAAGGACCAATTTGGGACTGGCAATGACGGCCCGCGCTACGGCGACGAGCTGCTGCTGTCCGCCTGAGAGTTGGGTTGGATAAAGATCTTTTTTGCCGACGATGTGGAAACGGTCGAGCGTGTCCGCAACCATGGCTTGCCTCTCGGATTTTTTGATATTGCGGTAGGAAAGCGGGATATCCAGGTTCTCAGCCACGGTCAAGCCGTCGAGCAGGTGGTACTGCTGGAAAACAAAGCCGACGTATTTTTTGTTCACTTCGGCGCGCTGCTTAACTTTCATCCGGTGGATGGGTTGGTCCAGCAGGTAGTACTCGCCTGTCCAGTCGCCGTCGAGCATGCCGAGAATGCTGAGCAGCGTTGATTTGCCGGCTCCCGAAGGCCCCATGATGGTGAGGAACTCGCCCTGCCGGATCTCCAGATTGATGCGGCGCAGCACGTAGTAGCGGCTGGGGCCGACAGGGAAAGACTTTTCGACATTGATGAGTTGAATCATTATGTACTTCGCTCCGCTAATCTGATTAGGTCAGGCCAACAGTGGCCCTTCGTTGAGCGCCAGATCGGCGGCCGTGGCTTCATCAACGATGCGGCCGTCAAACAGATGTATTGTCCGCCCGGCGTGGCGCGCGAATCGCGGATCGTGCGTCACCATCACGATGGTCGATCCGGCCCGATGCAGATCGCTCAGCAGGTCCATCACCGCCTCGCCGTTTTTCGAATCCAGGTTGCCTGTCGGCTCGTCAGCCAGCAGGACCGCCGGATCGCCCACCAGGGCCCTCGCCACCGCAACGCGCTGCTGCTGGCCGCCCGAGAGTTGGGAGGGATAATGCTTCATCCGGTGGGCCATGCCCACGCGCTCGAGCGCCTCCTGCACCCGCTGCTTGCGCTCCGCTGACGGCATGCCGCGATAAGTGAGCGGCAGCTCAACATTTTCAAACACGTTGAGATCGCCGATCAGGTTGAAACTCTGGAAGATGAAGCCCACTTCGCGATTGCGGATGCGCGATCGTTCGCCCAGGCCGAGTTCTTCCACCGGCTTGCCGTTCAGCCAGTATTTGCCATCCGTGGGAGTGTCGAGCAGGCCGATCAGCGACAACAGAGTTGACTTGCCGCAGCCCGACGGGCCCGCAATCGACACATATTCCCCTTTGTGAATATCCAGATGCACGCCGGAAAGCGCGTGCGTTTCCAGCTCCTCCGTCAGGAAAACTTTGTTCACCCCTTCCAGCTTGATCAGACTCATTCCATTTTCTTCCATCATTCCCTCCTGCGCGCCGCCAGGCTCGCGCGTTCAAAGTTGAAAAGTCTCAAAAACAGGGCGACAAAATTACAAATTACGAATTACGAGTTACGAATTCCGGGCGCCGGGCGGAAATTATGAATTGTGAATTCTGAACTATGAAGGATGACAGAGAAGACACCGATGCGCCCACCTTCTTCCGCAGCCAGCCACCCAGTTGCCTTATTTCATACTTCATAATTTATAATTCATAATTCCTTTTCAATCGCTAGCTCGCAAATCACAAATCAGCCATGGCGCGATAAACGCGCCGCTACTCGTATCTCAGCGCCACCAATGGATCGACATTGGCCGCCCGCCGCGCGGGAAGGTACGCCGCGACGAACGCACAAGCGGCAAGGACGACAGCAGCCACCAGCAGAATCCAGACGTCATAGCTCTTCACCCCGTACAACATGGTTGAAACCAGCCGCCCACCCGCCAGCGCCAGCGGGATGCCGACCGCAAGGCCGAGTGCGAGCTGGAGCATCGCGCCGCTTAGCACCAGCCGGAGGACGTTCCCACGGTCCGCCCCAAGGGCCATGCGAAGGCCAATTTCGCTGGTTCGGCGCGCCACCGAATACGAGGTGACTCCATAAAGTCCAACGCAGGCGAGGACCAGCGCCAACAGCCCGAAAAGCTCGGTGAGCCAGACAATCAGGTTTTCCTGATTGAAATTGAGCTCGAGCTGCCGGCTGAGGCTCATCATGTCGAGGATTGTCAGGTTGGGATTGATGTTTGCCAGCGTCCGGCGGATGGCTTTCTCCAGGTTCTCCGGCTGGCCGGCGACGTGCAGCTCGATATCGCCAATGTAGGCAGTCCCAACCCTGAGGAACTCCAGTTTGGGATCGTTTGTCATTTGAAAGAAGGGCATGAAGTACGTCGGGTAGGGTGGCTCGTGCGCGCTCTGATATTTAGCGTCCTCCACGATGCCAACGATTTCCATGTCCCCGGCGTGGCTCGGACCGCCCATCCCAAAGTGCTGCCCGATCGGGTCCTGCTTGGGGAAGAACTTCCTGGCGAAGGCCTGATTGACGACGGCAACCCTGGGCGATGCCGCAGTGTCCTGCTCGCCGATCAAACGGCCGCGAACCAGGCGCGTGCCGATGGTCTCAAAATAGTGCGGGCCAACGCAGTCAAAAGAAGCGCCATCCCGCTCTTCCGGCGGACGCCCCAGGATGTGAAAGCTGAAGCCCCAATTGTCGCCTCGCATCGGACTGTAAATCGAATAGCTGATGGACCTTACGCCGGGAATCTCGGAAAGTTGGTTCTCGAGCTGCTGGTAGAGCCCGTGGAGTTGATCGGGTTTATAGCCGGCAAGAACCGGGTCGACTCTCACGATGAGGCGGCCCTGAGGTTCGAAACCGAAGCTCTGATTTTCAAGGTTGCGCAGGCTCTTGGTGAGCAGGCCCGCGCCAATCAGCAGCACGACGGAGAGCGCCACCTGGATGACCACCAGAGATTTTCGCGGCAGCGACGAGCGGTCGCGAGTGGAGCGGCCGGCGCCGCGTAACGCCTCCGCAGGATCGGAATGCGTCGTGATCCAGGCCGGCGCCGCGCCAAAAACCACCCCTGTGATCAGCGAAAGCAGAAAGGCGAACCCCAGCACGACGAGCGAGGGCGTGGGGTTGATGGGGACATAATGCGCGCCGCGAAAAGCAATCAGCAGCAGAGTGTGCGTGCCGAGGTATGCCACCAACAACCCCGCAACACCGCCCATAACGGCCAGCAGCACGCTTTCAGTAAGGATCTGGCGGACCAGACGCCGCCGCGGAGCGCCTAGCGCCACACGCACTGCGGTCTCAAACCGCTTCGAGGCGCCGCGGGCCAGAAGCAGGTTGGCGATGTTGGCACAGGCAATCAGCAGCACGAGGCCCGCGATGATCATCAGCAGACGAAGTCCGTCGTGTGCCTGGTCCTGCATGCTGGCAACGCCTTCTCCGCCGGGCCCGATAACGATATGTTGCTTGCTGAGTTGAGTGCGCTCGTAGGCTGTGAGGTCCGGTTGTGCGGCAAGCCATCGCTGCAGCTCGGTGGTGACTTCGCTTTGCACCGCCGCCGGCCGGACGCCCGGCTTCATGCGGCCGATAACGTGGAGCCAATGGAGTCCGGGATTTTTCAGGATGGAATTCGGCCCGTTCAGGACCGGCTCCGTGGCCAGCGGCAACCAGAAATCGGGCGGGTCAGAACGCAGCGTGTCTCCAAAGAAGCCGGGCGGCGCAATCCCCACCACGGTGTAGGGAACCATATTGACGACGAATATCGAGCCGACCACCGAAGTGTCGGAGCCAAAGTGCGTCTGCCAGGTGCGGTAGTCCATCACGGCCACGGGCGGCGCGTTCGGCTGGTCGTCAGCGGGCGTAATGGCGCGCCCGGCGTAGGCTCTGAGCCCAAACATCGAGAAATAATTTCCCGAGACAAGTTCGCCCTGGTAGGGTTCGGCCGCGCCGGAGGCGCCGCGGCGCCGCACGCTGAGGTTCGACAATGAGGCCTTGAAAGCGGCCATCTGGCTGAACTCCGGCGTATGATCGCGGAGCTGCGTGTACAGGTCGTTGGAGTAAAGATCCCAGTTATTCTGCATTCCTCCCTGCACACAGCAGTTGTTGCTGGTACCCACACGGTAGAGCTCCCCGGGATTGGCAACCGGCAGGCTCTTGAGCATGATCGCGTCCACCAGCGTGAAGATGGCCGTGTTGGCGCCGATGCCAAGGGCAAGGGTGAGAATGGCAACAGCCGTGTAGCCAGGGTTATTTCCCAGTTGACGCAGGCCGTACTTTAAATCCTGGATTAGCGTGCTCATGCTTCGCCCTTCTGAAATTACGAATTACGAGTTACAAATTACCAATTACCAGCGCCGGGCGGAAATTATGAATTCTGAATTATGAAGGATGAAAGGAAGAAACTGACACGCGCGCAACTTCCGCACCGGTAATTCGTAATTTGTACTTCGTAGTTTTCTTCCCACCGCTAGCCCAAGCAAAGGCCGCAGACTGCAAAAACGGCAGTCTGAGCGACCAACGTCGGCCCTTCATTTCATACTTCATAATTTATAATTCATAATTCTCTTTCAATCGCTAGCTCGCAAATCACCCATGGCGGGATAAACCCTTCGCTACTCGTAGCGAAGGGCCACCATGGGATCGACCTTTGCCGCTCTCCGCGCGGGAATGTAACAGGCGATCATGGTGACCACTGCAATCAGAAAGACCACGCCCAGATAAGTGAGCGGGTCGTAGGACCTGACACCGTAGAGAAAGCCCGCCATTACGCGCGTCGCAGCGAGCGAGCCGATAATTCCAATCAAACCGCCAGCGCCGATCATCACGAACCCCTGGCTGAGCACGACCCGGGAAATGACGCCGGGCTGCGCGCCAAGCGCCATCCGGATGCCAATCTCACGCGTCCGCTGCCGTGTGCTGTAGGAAATCACTCCATAGATGCCGATGACGGCGAGGAGCAAACCCAATAATCCCAGAGCGCCCGCCAGCCAGACTGCCAGATGAAACGTGTAGAATCCGCCAAAGCCGCTGTTAAGCGCCTGCTCCATGGTCTGCGCCTGGGTTACCGGCAAACCCGGCGCCAGCGCGTGAATCTGCTCTTCCACCTCGTCGATCATCGATTCCGGAGCGGCCTCGGTCCTGACCTGCAACGTTTCAATCGAAAGATATTTCTGGCCCAGAGGCACGTAGAAGTAGGGTTCTGCGCTGGCAAGCAGATTTTGATATTTACAGTCGCGCGCAATTCCGATGACTTTTGTCAGAGGTCCCGACTGGCTGGACATGTGAAACTTTCTTCCCAGCGCGTCCTGGTTGGGCCACAACTGGCGCGCCATGGTCTGGCTGATGATGGCGACGTTCGGCGCTTTATCGTCGTCCGTGTCACGAAATTCCCGGCCGCTGAGCAGGGGGATTCCCATGGTCTTGAAGTAGCCGGGAGAAATGTGATTTTCAGAAATCGTCGGCGCCGCCTCTCCCGGCGAAGGCGCGTGGCCTTCCACATAGACGGCGCTGTAGTCCATGAATTGGCTGGTTGGAAACTGGAATGCGAGGCTGGCAGACTGAACGCCGGGCAGAGCGCGCACGCGCGTCAGAAGGTTCTTGTAGAACACCAGCCCCTGTTCCTGGCTGTAACCCGCCTGGTGCGGGTCCATGGTCAGGTTGAGGACGTGAGAGGGGTTGAATCCGAGGTCCATCTGCTGGGCCGCTTGAAGGCTGCGCGTGAAAAGTCCCGCCACCACCAGCAGAATAACCGATCCGCCAACCTGCGCCGCAACCAGCAGGCCCCGGAGGCGATGGCGGCCGGCGGCGATCGTACGCCCGCCTTCGTGCAGCGTATCGCCGGGGTTGGAGCGCGCGGCCTGAAACGCGGGCGCCAGGCCCACCACCATTCCCGCCAGCATTGCGACACCTACAGCATAGGCGAAAACCCTCCAGTCAACTCCAAACTGCAAATGGACAGGCAACGCCAGGGTGAAATGAATCGAGCTTAAAAGAGTTGTGCCCCAGGAGCCCACCAGGATTCCGGCCCCGCACCCGAAAAAAGCCAGTAGAGCGCTTTCCGTAAGCACCTGGCGCAGCAGCCGGCGCGGTGACGCTCCGAGCGCGGCGCGAACCGCCATCTCATGCGCGCGGGTTGTGGCCCGCACCAGCAGAAGGTTCGCCACGTTGAAGGAGGCGAGGAGCAACACCAGGATTGCCAGCCCGAGAAAAAGTCCCACCGCGATTAACTGGTGCTGGTAATCGCCGGGCCGCGCCAGCGGATTGACGGCGGCTTCGCGCTGGGGCAGGACCCAGATGTCCGCCCCCAGATCCGTATCCGGATATTGCCCGGAAAGGCGCGTCGCAACGGCATGCATTGGCCCCCGGGCCTGATCGAGGCTGACACCCGGCCTAAGCCGGCCGAGGACGAAAAATGCGCGGGCGTCGCGGTCCGTCAGCATACCGGTGAAGCCCTCGGTGTCCGTCATATTCGCGGGCAGGTAGGCCTGCACATCCACTTCGCTGAGCAGTCCCTGGAAGCCCTTCTGCGCGACTCCTACAACCGTGACTGGATGTCCATCCACTCGAACCTGCCTGCCGACAATCGAAGGATCGCCCCCGAACCGGCGCATCCAATAGGAATACCCCAGCACGATGACCGGATCGGAGCCTGGGACTCGGCCTTCCGAGGGCAGGATCAGACGTCCGATCGCCGGCCTTATTCCCAGCGCGTTGAAATAGTCGCCGGTTACGTAGTTGGCTAAAACCTGCTCCGCGCGCCCGCCGTCACTGAGTCCGTCAAACCCCCAGCGGTAGGCAAAGAGATCAGCCCACTGCCCCGTCTGCAATTGAACATCGTGGAAATCGGGGTAGGAGAAAAGGGTTAGACCTACGTCCTTCTTGTGAGTGAATCCGAGAGACACCAGGTGGCCGGGGTCCTGCACCGGAAGGCCGCGAAGAAACAGCGCGTTAACGGCGCTGAAAATTGCAGTGTTGGCGCCGATGCCGAGAGCCAGCGTCAGCACAGCAATGGCGGTAAAGCCGGGATTCCGCGCAAGCTGGCGCAGGCCATACTTCAAATCTTGAAGTAGTGTTCTCATGCTTCGCCTCGACACAATTACGAATTACCAATTACCGACGCCGGGCGGAAATTATGAATTGTGAATTCTGAATTATGAAGTGATGATATCGAAGACACCGATGCGCGCACCTTCTTCCGCAGCCAACCCAAGCTGCGACTGTTTCATACTTCATAATTTATAATTCATAATTCATTCCCAATCGCGCAATCGCAAACCACTCAGCCATTCAAGATCTCATCGCTGCCATGACGACAATCGTGGCGTCGTCCCGCAAACACCCGCCGCTGAACTCGTCAACCGCATCAAAAATGCGGTCCCGAATTTCTCCGGCGCTCCGGCCTATAGTCTCCTTCAAAATTGCGATGATGCGGTCTTCCCCAAACTCTTCGCCTGCATGGTTGTCTGCTTCTGAGATGCCGTCCGTAAACAGCACCAGTCGATCTCCTGGCTCGATCGAGACCTCACTTTCCTGATATTCCAATCCATTGAAGACCCCCAGCACAGGCCCCGATGAATCCAGTCGAATGGCCTGGCCGGTTGCTCGAAGCAGGACCGGCGCATTATGTCCGGCGTTGGTGTAACAGAGACGGCGACCGGCAATATCGAGCAGACAGTAAAATAGCGTCACAAACCTTCCGGGTGAAAGGTTGCGGCATACCGCCGAATTGACACGCCTGGCAAACGGGCCTGGCCGCGGTCCCTCGACAGCGGCCGACTGAACGGTTGCCTGGAGATTGGCCATCAGCAATGCGGCAGGGATGCCTTTCCCGCAAACGTCGGCAATGCAGAGCCCCATGGCGCCGTCGCCACGATAAAACACGTCGTAGTAATCTCCACCCAGGCTGCGCGCCGGCCTGGTGGCGGCAGAAAATTCGTAATCATCGAGAAGAGGAAATTCCTTTGGCATCAGATTCCGCTGAACTTCGCACGCCTCAGTCACTTCGCTTCGCAGGACCTCCTCAGATTCCAGCAGAAGCCGGCGCGTCAGTCGGCGGGATTGGCCCTGCGCGATCTGAGAGCGAATGATGGAAAGCATATGGCAGTTATCCCACGGCTTGAGGACAAAATCGCCCACTCCGCGGCGCATCGCTTCAATGGCCAGTTCCATGCTTCCCCAGGCGGTCATGGCGACCATGGGAAGCGTGTCATCAAGAGTCCGAATCTTTGTGATCAGATCCAGGCCCTCCAGCCCGGATGTGGTATCGGCCCCATAATTGAGGTCCATCACCAGGAGGTCGAACCTTCGGGAACTGAGGGCCTGCAGAACGGCTTTGGGCGAGCGTGCCGTTTCGATCTCAACACCATCGAGCTCAAGGAGAAGCTGCAAAGCTTCCAAAACCCCTTGCTCATCGTCCGCCAGCAGGACGCGAGGCGACCTGAAGGTTCGAACCGGCGGGCTATCCACGACCTGCACGCTTGCCATTGGTCCCTCGCCGCTAAGGATTTGCATGTTCTCGATGGCCATCCACCCAAGGTCAAAGGCTTGCACGCCGGCATCCGGCAGAATTTCCGCCCCTTCTCTCACTGCAACCGCACGCGATCGAAGCCGTCCCAGCGCGACATGTCGGACAGGATGACTTTGTCACCGATGTTCAGCCCCTGGAGAATCTGGACTTCGTTCACCGAAGCCTCGCCCAGCTTCACCTGGACTCGCTCAGCTTCATTGGTGCCTGGAATCTCCTTGAACAGCCCCACCGTGCTGTTGGCCTGGCCAAACGCCGGCCGGCCCACGTAAAGCACGTTGGTGAGGTGGGAGATCTCGATGGTGCCGTCCACGCTCAGGTCCGGACGCGCGCCGTCAGGCAGCTTGCCCTCAAGCGCCACATCCACGGTAACGGTGCCGTTCACGACCGCCGGATCAATCCGCACCACTCGGCCGGGGATGATGCCATTGTGCGTGTCGATGGAAGCCTTCTGGTTGAGCTGGATGTCCTTGGCCTGTGTTTCGGCGATCTGGAGCTGGGCCTTCAACTGGGTGGGGTCAACCACTTTGGCCAGCGTCGTGCCCGCCGCCACCTGCTGGCCCACTTCCACCGGAATGTCCGTCAGGATGCCGGAATAGCCTGCGCGGACCATCAGGTCGTCCAACTGCCTTTTCTTCAGCAGATACAAAGCGCGGTCCTGCTCCACTTTGGCCTTTTGCGCGGCAAGCTGGCTGTCGAGTGAGGCCGCCAGGGTGTTCACGCGCTTCTTCTCAATCGCCACCTGTGATGCCAGGCCGGTCGCCTTGGCCTTGGAAAGTTGGGCGGTGAGATCGCTGACGATGCCCTTTGACGCCAGGTTGGCATCAACCTCGGCCTGCGCCTGGGCCTGCTGGTGGTCAGACTCGAGGCTCGTGAGGGTGGATTGCTCGCTTAGAAGCTGATTGTTCAGCGTCGCTTTCAAGCTCTCGAGGTTGGCCTGGTCCGCCTTCATCGTCCATTCCGCCGTCTGCGCTTCCTGCTGGAGCTGCGGATTTGAAAGCTGAAGCAGGGCCGTATCCGGCGTGACCTTAACACCGGGAAGCAGGAAGCGCCGCTCGACGCGGCCTTCGGTGACTGCCGGAATCCATTGAATCTGGACCGGAACCAGCGTTCCTAACCCGCGCACCTGTACGTCCATGTCGCCACGCTTCACTGTATCGGGCCAGAGCGTGGAACCGTCCACAGACGGCGGGGCTGGCTTCAGTTTTGAGAGTCCCAAGGTGGCCAGAGCAATCAGCAATACGCCACCCCCCGCCATGATCGCCAGGCGAATCCGCCGCTTTCTTGCCGCGCCCACTCTTTGAATGTCCATGCCGCCTACCTCCACCCGCCTTCGAGAGTGAGCTTGAACCGGCTGCCGGGATGGAGTGCAGTTGCAAAGCTTCTACTTTTCATTACGGTCCAGCCTCATCCTTTGTTCCCAACAATGGAGTCCCCGGCCCCCTGCCACGAATGCTTTTCACTGCTGTGGCCTGTCGCTATCACCCGGGATACTCTTAGACCGAGGCACAGTGCCTTGCACAGCGTTTGAGATCTCGATGTTGTGACGGGTAAGAAGGGTGCCGGTGGCCTGCTCAAAGTCGACCAGCGCCCTGGCATACCCGGCCCGGGCCTGCACCACATCGTTTTCGGCTGTGCCAAGCTGGGTCTGCGCGGTGATCACCTCGCGCACGGTGGCCCGTCCTGCTGTGAACTTGGTGTGTGTCATGTCATACGTCTGCCGGGCAAGATCAGCCACCTTGACGGAAGCCTCCAGCTTGCCATGCGCCTGATGTACAAGGGCCACCGCCTTGCTGACGTCCCAAACCATCTGGTTTCTGGCCTGTTGCAACTTCATCTCCAGTTGGCGCTGCTCGAGCAGGGCCCGGGCGGCGTCTGCTTGCGCCTGCCGGTTGCGGATGGGAATTTCCAGACTCATTCCATAGCCGTAGCCAGGATAGTTGTTGCGAAATACCTGGCCCAGCGCCGTTCCGAACGCGCCTTCCTGGCCCTGGGGTGAATAGGCCGCAAACGCCGTCAGGGTGGGCAGCAGGGCGTTGCGCGTGGCGTGGATCGTGATCTCCTGATTTCTCAGATTCACCATCGCCTGCTCGATTTCCGGCCTGTTGGTTCCACCCTCTTTCAGCGCTTCGGTGAGCGACGGGATATCATTCGGACTCGGGTTCGGCAGCCGGTCCGTCGGGTTGATGGCGACAGCAGCGATTTGACCGTTGAAGCTCCTGGAGATCAGGGACTTCATCGTCTGGGAATCCTGCTCAAAAGTGTTCTCGGCCGTCAGCAGGTCCTGTTGCCGGTTGGCAAGGTCGAGCTCGGCCTGGGCCACGTCAAGCTGGGCCGCTGCGCCAATCTTCTTCTCTTCCTGATTATCTTCGAGAAGCTTTTGCGCGTATCCGAGGGCTTCTGTGGCGACATGGATGCTTTCCTGGTCAGCCAGCAGCGAGTAGTACGTGGAAATCACCTTGGAAACATTCTCGGTAACCCTCTGCCGAAAGACGCTCCGCGAGAACTGCTGATCGTTCTCGGCGATGCGGATGAACCGGGCGTTGGCCCGCCGTCCGAATCCGTTGAGCAGGTTCTGGGTGATTCCGATGGTTGCGTTCGAGGTGAGGTCCGGGTTGAACAGTTGCGCAGGTGAATTACTCGTCTGGCGTGCGCCAAACACGTTAATGATAAGACTGGTCCCGGTCAAAAAACCCTGGCTATAAGTGGTTGAAGCAAAGTTAGTGTGCGCGCTCTGGACCGGCACACCGGCAAGGCCAAGGTAATTCAACGGCGTCACGGTGAATCCCCATCCGTATTGGACCCGTACCTGCGGGTCGCAGCAACTGGCGCTGCCGACACTCGGGATGCCTCCGCCCAGCGCTCCGCCGGCATTGCTGCCGCCTCCGCCGCCTCCGCCGCTTACGCCGGTACCCAAGGCGCCCCCGAAGAGGGCCTGGGAAATGTTTGCGCCGGCAACACCCCGCGTCGCCCCGCCAGCCTTGGCCCGCAGCAGGTCAGTCTGTGCAATGGGCAGATCATACCGCGCCACGCCGATATCGAGGTTGTTTTCGATGGCCAGCGCAACGGCGTCCGCAAGAGAGAGATTTAATTTGTCACCGCTGATCAGTTGGTTTAGAAGCTCCGAATTGGCGAGCCTTGTCTTGGGAACATAAGGGGCTGTATAGGACGAGAGGAAATTCGGGAAGGCTGGGCGGCGCGTATAATCGTAGACTGTGGCTTCGGACGGCTGCGAAGGTTGTTCCGCAGGTTTCTGCGCTCCCCATTGGTTACTCGAGAAGAGCACAATCATTACGCAAACCAGCCAAAACGCTTTCACCAGCCTCTTCCCTTCCATTTTGAGCTTTGGCTCTTTAAGGTTTCTGGACAATTTGGAAACTCTCCCCTTGGGTAGAGACTTCCGGGTTTCACATCGCTACAGGTCCTTGCAAAAATGTTCCCACCAGCACGATGCTTTGCTCTCTATGCTCGCATGGTGTGATGAGATAAATGCCGTCTCATCAACCGGAGCAACGTGTCACAAGCTCGATTGCACATTTCGTTCCAGATTGTCTTTTGGATGGAAATTATTGAAACGAAGTTTCTTACGCAAGGTTAACAGAACTGAGGCAGCCGAGGAAGTGTCCGGTCATGGGATTAAGGTGCTCGGAAACGGACAGCGCCGCCGTTTAGGGTCCGGCTGCTACACTGAAGTGTTTCTCCGTCTGTTTGTTGCTTGTTGAGTCTTTGATAAGACTTTCGCGCCAGCGAATGCCGCGTGGCGTCCTGACCGTTTCAAATTTCAGCCATCGGCCTGTCGATGTCAGGCGTAAGCCTTTCAATCACAAATCGCCAATCACTCAATCACCAATGCCGCTATTCGTATCGTAAGGCCACCATGGGATCGAACTTGGCGGCGCGGCGGGCGGGGATGTAGCAGGCCAGCAGAGCCACGGCGATCAGAATCAGCGAAACTGCGGCAAACGTCAGCGGGTCGGTAGGCTTGACGCCGTAAAGCAGGCTCGCGAGGAATCGCGTCAGCGCCAGCGCTCCGGCGATGCCGATGGCCACGCCGATCAGCGACAGCTTGAGCCCCTGCCCGACGACCATCCCTAACACGTCGCGCTTCTCCGCGCCCAGCGCCATGCGGATACCAATCTCGTGGGTCCGCTGGCGAACCGAGTAAGAAAGAACCGCGAACACGCCAATCGCAGACAGCAGCAGGGCCATGGCGCCGAAGAATGCCATGACGACGGCGAAGAATCTCGGTTGCGCAATGCTCTCGTACACCACCTGCTCGAGCGGCGCCATCTGCTGAATGGGCTGCTCCGGTTCAACTTGATGAATAACCCGCCGGACGCTTCCTGCCAGCGCCAGGGGATTGCCCGCGGTGCGGATAAACAGGTCGAACTTGATCCTTGACATCAGGTCCATCGGAATGTAAATGGCGGGCTTTGGCCGGCTGTTGAGGCCTTCATTGTGTACGTCGCCCACGACACCGAGCACTTCCAGCCTGTTGTTCCGAGAGAGATACAGGTACTTCCCGACGGGGTCTTCACCCGGCCAATACTTTTGCGCCAGGCTCCGGCTGATCAGCAGTCCATACCGATGCTCCTTGAAATCGCGCTCGTTGAACACCCGCCCAGCCACGATGGGAATGCCGAGAGCCTTAAAGTAGCCAGGCGTAACAATATAGATCCCGCCCTCTGGCGCCACCTGGATGTCCCCTCGTCCGCTGTTCCGGATCGTAAACTGGTAGGGCTCGCCTCCTCCGGCGAGCGGCATCGTCTTGCCGGCCCCGGCAGCCTGTACTCCGGGGATTGCCGCCACTCGCCGAACAAGCTCATCGCGGTAGGAATTCATGAGGTTCTCGTTGTGATATTTGTAGTACGGTATCACCATCTGCACGGTCAGCACGCGGCGTGCTTCAAATCCGGGGTCGGTGGTTACCAGCTTCCACAAGCTCTTCAGCACGAGTCCGGACGCTGCCAGCAGCAGGCAGGCGAGTGAAACCTCGGCAACCACCAGGGTGTCCCGCCCCCGCTGCCGCGCAGGTTCTGCCGAGGCCCTGGCCCCGGATGCCTTGAGCGATTCGGCCACGTCGGTGCTTGCCAGTCTGAGTGCCGGAACGCTGCCGATCGCCAGGCCCGTCAGCAGCGTTAGCGCAGAACCGAAAAGCACCACCATCCAATCCAGGTGGACATCCATTGCCCGAGGGATGGCATTTCCAGCCAGTGCCAGGAACCCGGCGGAAATCGAGGGGCTGATCGCAAACGCCGCCGCGCCGCCAAAGATCGCCAGCAACACGCTTTCAATGACCGAATGGCGAAACAGCCGTGATCGTCCCGCACCCATCGCGCTGCGGATTGCAAACTCGCGCCGGCGAACGGCTCCTCGGGCCAGCGCCATGTTGGCAAGATTGGCGCACGCCGTCAGCAGCACCAGCCCCACTGCCGCAAGCAGAACCAGCAGTATGGGCATGGCCTGCCCCACGATGGCCGTACGCAGATTTTCCACCACGCCTTTGTCCCACCCCTCGTTTGTGGTTGGGTACTGCCGCGCCAGCCGCGCGACAATCACAGTGGCTTCATTTGCAGCCTGCACCGGCGACACTCCCGGCTTCAGCCGCGCCAGGACATTGATCCAGCGCACGCCGCGCCGGTGCGGAATCATGTCATCGGTCACCTGGGAAATCGGCACCCAGAAACCAACGTCAGGCGAAGGAAAGCGGAAATCCGGCCCCATCACACCGACCACCACAAGTTCGCCGCCTCCTATCCGGATGGGCTTGCCAATGATGTGGCGATCGCCGCCGAAGCGCTCCCGCCACAGGGAATTGCTGAGAATCACCACCTTGTCTTTGCCGTGGATGTTTTCCTCGGAAGTGAAGCCCCGCCCCAACGCGGGCGCAACGCCCAGTGTGGGGAGAAAATTGGAATCGATATTGGCCGTCTCGATCACCGTCGGCTCGCCCTGGCTGAGAAGCGTGTACAAGCTCATGCCGGGCTCATACCAGTAGCCCGAGACGCTTTCGAATGACTTCGCCTGCGAGCGGAAGTCGTCGAGATCCTGCGGCGAAAAGGACTCCTCAGCGGTCCCGTGCGATGGGTTTGAAATGTAGACTTCGACCAGGTTCGAAGGGTCATGGTACGGCAGCGGACGCAGCAATACTCCCCGAACTATCGTGAAAATCGCCAGATTCGCT
Organism: Terriglobia bacterium; assembly: GCA_035712365.1. Taxonomy (NCBI): domain Bacteria; kingdom Pseudomonadati; phylum Acidobacteriota; class Terriglobia; species Terriglobia bacterium. The sequence goes on along the minus strand of DASTAW010000038.1, from coordinate 38,703 downwards.
CCGATACCAAGGGCCAGGGTCAGAACCGCAACAATTGTGAAGTCGGGGTTGCGGCGAAGCCGACGCAGACCATAGGGGACGTCCTGGTAAAGCTCGTCCCACCATTGCCAGCGGGTTGATTCATAAAAGCGCTCTTTCGCGCGAGTGAGGTTGCCAAAGGCTCGGCGGGCGGCTGCCTGGGCCTCTTCCTCGCTCAGACCCTGTTCCTTCAGCCGGTCAGCCTCGAGAGCGATGTGGGCTTCCATCTCGGAGTTGAAATCGCTCTGTTTTCGCTTGCGTTTGAGCATGGTCCTTTACAAACCCCTCACCCGATCCCTCCCTGCGGGACAGCCCTCTCCCCTCGGCGAGGGCTGTAAGGAACGCTCACCCCTCGCCAGCTTCGGATTCAAGGATGCGTCCAATGGCCGCCGTCAGGCGTTTCCACTTCGCCGTCTCCCTGACGAGCTGCTTGCGGCCGCTCCTCGTCAGTTTGTAGAAACGAGCCCTGCGGTTGTTGCTGGAGACACCCCATGCGGCGGAAATCCAGCCCCGCGATTCCAGGCGCTGCAGCGCGGGATAGAGCGCGCCGTGCTCCACCAGCAGTTCATCCTCGGAGGTCTGCTGGATGGCGCGGGCGATGCCCTGCCCGTGCTCAGGACCGAAGATCAGCGTGCGCAGGATCAGCAGGTCGAGCGTCCCTTGTAGGAGTTCAAGCCGTTCTTTTTCGTCTTGGGTTAACATATGACCCAAGTATCCAGAATTTCGGGTAAGATGTCAACCCCCAAAAGGCGTCCGTTCAGAGGACTGCCGCGCGGGCCTGTCTGGCATCCCTGGGGGTGCCTGTCCAAAAAGCCGAATGCAGCGGGCGGCGCCGGACCGTCAGGCGTTGAGATCCAATGTCAGCACGGTTGAAACCGGAGGGTCTTCGTACTCAACCCCTAATCCGTCGGCAAAAGTACTTTTCCGATAGGTTACGATGCGGCCCAGAAGGACGAGTTCCATTCCAAACACCACAATCCAGGCCAGCGGCTGGTGAAGAATCCACTTTTCGAGGGAAGCCATCAGGTAAGCGTAAAACGCGAATACCAGCCAATAAATCGCCCCCATCAGTGGCAGGTTCGCCTTTCCGGGCAGGTGAGAACACGTGAAAGGAATTTTTCTGAAGGTGCACAACAACAATTCCATCAGAATTAACGACAACAAGGCGCCGAAAACAACGGTCAACAGGGAAGTCATAAGGTCCCACAAAAGGGCATAGACAATCAGGGTTGACATAAATATGGGAACGATGGCAAGCGCAATCATGGCCTTCCTCGCACCGGCCAGGCATTTTGTGCCGCTGTTCTCCTCTGTGATCTGAAAGATCCAATTGGCACGAAGCTCCGCAGGAAATCCGAAGGCTGCCCGCATTCCTACCAGTGTGAAAAAGGAGATAATCAGCGGGATTGAGAGCAGGGCTTCATTGGGCCGGCTGATGGTCGCCCAAAGACCTCCGCGCGCTGAATGGACCATTAATTCGAGAACACCCATCAGCGCGAGCGCCAGTCCTATGGCGACATAGGCAACAAAGTAGAGCCGATGTTTGCTGTTTCGCCCCAGCGTTATCAGTACAAAATAGAAGGCGCCTCGCTCCGGCCCCTCTTCGAGCCACAGGCGGTCCACCAGCCGACTCGCCAGGCTGCGCAATCCGAAACGCGACGGTCTTCTATCTTCAGCCGATTCAAACGACATCCGGGAATATCGTCGGTAACAGACCAGATAAGCGGCGGCTGCCACCACAGCCGAAAGCGCCAAACCTAAGACTGCAACCCGGGCCAGCAGGTTGAAAAACGCATCGTGATAGCCCAGCAGAGCTCGGTAAAGGCCAAGGAACCACATCGGAGGGAGCGCTAGAAGAAATCGTCTATCGGACCTTCCCCAGGTCAGTAGAAGGTTTGGGACCAGCGGCGAAAGAAAGAAGAGACACACGAGGGCGATGGCGGCAAGCCCCTGTACGTAAACTGAAATCTTCCTGGACAGAGAGCCGCTAAGCAGGTTGATCAACACGCCCTGCAGGGCCACGAAGAAAAGAAACATGAAAACACAGCCTGAAAAGACTGCGATGCCATGGACCGCCATCATCCAGACAAAACTCTTGAAAGAAACGTCCAGAGGGAACGCCCATGATGAAATGAGCGGATAGAACAGAATCGGGAGGCCGCCTGCCGCGACGACAAAGAGCCCTACAAAGAGGAGCAGCGCGACAATCTTGGCGCAGAAAATGTTTCGCAGCTTCAGCGGAAGCGGCATCAGAATGGCGTAATCCCAACGGTCGGGAAACAGCCTGTCCCATTCCAGCACAGCAACCATGCCGATTACGGACATGGAGGTAAAGACGTACAGGCACTGGTCTGAAAGGCTGAGCGCATCGTAACGGGCCTGGGTGAAATGCCAGTAGATGTAACTGTAGCTAGGCAGCGAAAAAACGGCGTATAAGGCGCCTGGAATAGCCAAGAGCGCCAGAATATGGGCCACTCCCAGGTGCGCTTCCGCATCCTTCGAAATAAATTCGATGTCAAAAAATCGATTGAAAAAGTGGCGTGTAAGGTCAACAAGATGGGTCTCGTCATCGCGGAGAATTCGGCGAATTTTGGGCAATATGGTCATGGGATGGGCAATATACCCGTCAGCGTGAGGCAGCAAACAGACAGGTCCGGCAAAGCCCTGTCGTTTGGCTCTGGGCATCTGCAGGCCGGGCCAATCGGCTTCCTCGTCATCCCGGCGCCACTACATCTTGATGGCCTCAACGATCTCGTTCGCCAGATGTTCCGTATCCTGCTGCAGGACCAACTGGCTGAAAATATCTTCCAGCGAGGGCGAGCGCATCAGGTCACGCAATCGCTCGACACTTTCGTTGGCCACCACGCGGCCCTTGTAGAGGATGATCACCTTCGAACACATCTTCTCCACCACTTCCAGCACGTGCGAGCTGTACAGAATGATTTTGCCCTCACGCGCCAGCGACTGCACAACGCTCCTGAGCGTCAGCACAGAGGTGACGTCAAGCCCGGAAAGCGGCTCATCTAAGATCAGGATGTCCGGGTTGTGCAAAAGCGCCGCGGAGATCAGAACCTTCTGCTTCATCCCTTTCGAGTAGGAGGAAATCGGCGAGTAGCGGTGCCCGTAGAGTCCAAATAGATCAAGAAGGCGTTCCGCCTTGGCCTCAAGGACAGCCTGGGGAATGGACCGCAGCCGCCCTACAAGCTGGAGGTATTCAAGCCCGGTCATGTAGGGATAAAGCAACGGCTCTTCAGGCACGTACCCCATATGCTTTCGATATTCAACCATGTCCTCACGGATGTCCCGTCCCCGGTAGCAAATGTGCCCTTGCGAGGGTTCCAGCAGGCCGATCAGCATCTTGACCGTGGTGGTTTTTCCGGAACCGTTTGGCCCAAGGTACCCGTAAATTTCACCCGGCTCGATGCTGAGGACAAGGTCCTCAACCGCTGGCACGCGGTTGTAACGCTTGGTCAGGTTACGCAGTTCAAGCATCCGAGTCCCCGCTTTCCGGCAGGTTTAACGATTTGCTTGCTGCCTGTTCACTATAGACACCGCAACGGAGCAAAAAGGTCCGGGTTTGTTGCTGTCTAAGGTGCCATGCAATCCGCTTGGGTTCTGAGTTGCAGGTTTTTAGCTGTCAACAGACAAATTATGAATTCTGAATTATGAAGGATGAAAGGCAAGACGCCGATGCGCTCACCTTCTTCCACAGCGAGCACCCATTGCCTTGTTTCATACTTCATAATTTATAATTCATAATTCTCCGTGAATCGCTCAATCACCAAATTATTCAATCGCAAATGTTTCATTCGTATCTCAGCGCCACCATCGGATCAACCTGGGCGGCGCGGCGGGCCGGGACGAAGCACGCCGCAAGCGCCACACCGATCAGGATGAGCGAGACAGCAGCAAACGTCAGCGGGTCCGTAGGCTTCACGCCGTAAAGCAGGCTTGATAGGTAGCGTGTGAGCGCAAACGCCCCGGCAACGCCGATGGTAACCCCAATCAGCGCCAGCTTCAGACCCTGGCCAATAACCATCGTTAGCACGTCGCGTTTCTCGGCTCCCAGCGCCATGCGAATTCCGATTTCGTGCGTGCGCCGCGCCACCGAATACGAAACCAGACCGAATAGCCCGATTCCCGCGAGAAGCAGTCCAAGCATGGCAAATAAGCCGGTGAGCACAGCATCGAAGCGTGGCTGGTCTCGCAGCCGATCGACTCGCGCATCCAGGGTGGAGATTTTTGCAGGCAATGTTGAGTCCAGGGAAGCCATTGCACCACGCACCATGCTCGCCACGCCGCTGGCTCCGAGAGGGCTTTCCACCAGAAAGAACGCGTGGCGCTGGAGGTCGGGGAAACCGCGCAGGCCGAGGTCAGGCGCGTTCTTGCGCACAAGATAGTATTCCGGGTCGGCCTCCTGCATAAGGCCGGCATTCTTGACGTTCCCGGCGATCCCGATCACGTCATGCCACGGCCCATGCGGGGGAGCAAACTGCACACGCCGGCCGACGGGATCCCCCGCTGGAAAGAGGCGATCTGCCAGTTTTTTGCTCAAAATGATGACATTCACTTGCGAACCGCGGTCGCTTTCGGCGAAGCTGCGGCCTGCAATGATGGGAATATCGAGCATTTTGAAGTAACCGGGAGTGACGGCCCGCCACGCCACCATTCCTCCTGTTCCCTTTTCAAACGGCGGATGGCCCTCGGGGTGAATCACGAAAAACGGCATGCTGTGTTCGGCGCCGGTTGGCGGCAGCGAGTCACTCACGGCCACGCCTGCGACGCCGGGCAAAGCACCGAGCCGCGATTCCAGGCGATCAAAAAATTGGGCCGCTTCGCCGGGCCGGACGAAGGACTGTTTGCCGAGAGTGACGTCTGCTGTTACCACGTGGCCGGTATTCATCCCCAGCGGAATATTCTCAATGTTCGTGAGAGTGCGCAGCAGCAGGCCGGCGCCAGCAAGAAGCACCACCGACACCGCAACCTGCGCAGCCACCAGCGTCGATCGAAGTCTTCGTCGAAGCGAAGCGGCTGTGCGGCTGCCGAGAAGCAGATGGGCCGGTGGAACGGCCAGAGAAGATCCCACCCCGCAGAGCACTCCACAAACCAGCGACATTCCCGTGATGAGAAGGATTCCGGGCAGCGCCAGATGCACCTGCTCGATGCGCGGAATCCCTGCCGGCGCCAGCGCAACCGAAACCCGCAGCAGGAGGAATCCCAGCCCGAGGCCCGCAATGCCGCCTCCCAAACCAAGCAGGGTGCTTTCTATGAGTCCCAGTTGCGCCACGCGCCATCGGCCTGCACCGAGCGCCGACCTCACGGCAAGCTCCCGCTGCCGAACTTCCGCGCGCGCCAGCAGAAGGTTGGTCACATTCGCCGTTGCCAACAGAAGCAAGGCGAGCGTGGCCCCGAAAAGGACCCACAAAGCGCTGCGAACGGAGCCGATCTGGTCCTCACGTACCGGGATGATTCCCAGGCGGATCTCTTTGCGGAACATCGGAGGTGCGGACTGGATGAACTGGTCAAGGAACGGCTGAAGCTGCGCTCGGGCCTGCGAAATGCTGACTCCGGGTTTCAGCCGCGCGTAGGCTCGCAGTGCGACTCCCGGGCTTTGGCCCGTTGCAGCCGGCGGCAGCCTTTGCGGCCGAACGATGTCTACGCGGGCCAGCGTGGGCCATTCGAAATCGCGCGGAAGGATACCGATCACTCTTGTCGGCTCCCCGTCGATGGAAAGCAATTGCCCAGGGGCCGCCGCATCGCCTCCAAAGCGGCTGCGCCACATTCCATAGGAAATCAAACAGACAGGCGGAGCGCCCGGCAGGTCCTCCTGGAAAGTGAAATTCCGCCCGAGAATGGGACGCACGCCAAACGTGGGCAGAAAAGTCGATTCGACTTGAGCGCAATCCATCTGCTGCGGTTGCGGAGATGAAATCTCGCACCCTTGCACGCCGGGCCCCCAGGAGGCCATCGATTCGAAGGGCGTCGGTCCATGACGTAAACCAATGTAGGTAAACCCAAAAATAAACGGGCGGGAATCGAGCGCCGGAACAACCACGCCGAAGATCACCAGACGCTGGGCGTGAGGATAGGGCAACGGACGGAGCAGGTCGCGGTACAGCACGCTAAAAATGGCCGCGTTGGCCCCAATTCCCAGGGCCAGCGTCAGGACAGCGACAACGGTGAACCCTGGATTCCGGCGAAGCTGGCGGAGGGCATACCGTAAATCCTGCAGCAGAATTTCAAGCCACTTCAGGCCCCAGCCATCACGGCTCTTTTCACGAAGGAGGAGAGGGTTTCCGAATTCTCGCCGGGCAGTGTTGCGAGCCTCTTCGGGCGGCACTCCCGCTGCAGCAAGATCATTCGCCTTCATCCGCAAGTGCTCGCGCATTTCCTCGTCAAGGTCGCGCTGGAGCCGTTCGCGCCGAAAGAAAAACACCGGTCGTCGCCATCCCTCATCCAGCCACTGCATGAAGCTCTCCCTCTATGCCGTCTGAATAATGAAGGATGAAACGGAGGGGCCAGGCAACCGTCGTCGGCTCGTTCCGGGGTGATTTCATACTTCATCCTTCACAGCTCATAATTTGTCCACCTATTCTCAGCAATCGCCCGTCAGCGTTTTCAATCACAAATCACATTCCGCAGCTCGCAAATGGCGCGGTAAACGCCTCGCTACTCGTAGCGTAAGGCCACCATCGGATCAACTCTGGCCGCCCGGCGCGCCGGGACGAAGCATGCCGCAAGCGCCACACCGATCAGGATGAGCGAGACAGCAATGAACGTCAGCGGGTCGGTCGGTTTGACGCCGTACAGCAAGCTCGCGAGGAACCGCGTGAGCGCAAGAGCCCCGGCAATGCCAATCGCAACGCCAATCAGCGCCAGTTTCAGACCTTGCCCGACCACCATCTTGAGCACGTCGCGTTTCTCCGCGCCCAGGGCCACGCGGATGCCAATCTCATGTGTCCTAAGAATCGCCCAATAGGCAATGACTCCGTGCAGCCCTATAGCTGCCAGCCCTAAAGCCAGCAGGCCGAAGATCACGAGTAGAGTAGAAACCCAGCGGGTCTGCCAGTAGGATTCGTTCACGTGATTAGCCACGGTGTCGAGCGCGTAGATGCGGACACTCTTGGACATTTCCAGCAGCTTCTGCCGAACTACTGGCATCACACCATGCGGATCACCATCGGTCTGAATTACCAGGGTGGCTAAGCCGGTATAGTTTTGAGAAAAGAGGCGATAAAAGTAGGGATGGGGTGCTTCAGACAGTGACACTACTTTGGAATCACGCGTGACCCCTATCACCTCAGCCTTTTCGCGCTTCTTGCAACCAATAAGGATATTGCGGCCGACCGCGTTCTGGTGAGGCCAGAGGCGCTGCGCCAAAGTCTCGTTTACAATGACCACAGCCCGGCTGCCTGAGCCATCAGCAGTTGAAAAGTCCCGGCCGTCCAGCAACGGGATTTTCATTGTTTCTAGATAACCCGTGCCAATCGTACCGTGAGTTACGTCTAACACTGGGTCGTCGCCGCTGGAAACGCAGTCGGAACCCTCATCGAAAACCAGAGGCAAAAAGTGAGTTAGTCCGGCGTTCCGGACTCCTGTAAGATTTCGCAAGTTTTCAACGGCTTCCCTGTAGAATTGTGGTCCCGTTTTGCGAGTGAACTCAGGCGGAGAGATAAAAGTCCAGGCGTAAACACGGTCTTTCACTGCAAACCCGGGATTGACGCCGTGCAGGCCAATAATTGATCGGAGGAAGAGGCCCGCACATACGAGGAGGAGCAGCGAAATCGCGACTTGCCCCACCAGAGCAAGCTGGCGTAACCGAAACTGGCGCTGAGGCGCGGCCTCGCCCTTAAGGGTTGGATAAGCGTCTGTCCGAGTGGAATGCCAGGCTGGTAGCACTCCCAACAAGAGCATCGTCAGCAGGGTTAATAGTAGAGTAAAAATAACAATCCGAATGTCCATTGATAGCCGAAGCGACACGCGGATGGGCATTGCAGGAGTGAGCGAATTCAGAAAACCATCGGTCCATGCGCCCAGGGTCAGTCCCCCCATGCCGCCCATCAGCGCCAACAGAAAAATCTCCGTCATGAGCTGGCGGATAACGCGTATCCTGCTTGCTCCTAAGGCAGCACGAATTGCAAGCTCGCGTTGCCTAGCTGAGCCACGAGCCAGGATCAGGTTGCCGACATTCGCACAGGCAATCAGCAGGACCAGCACGGCAACGGCTGCGAACAATCCTACGATGGGCATAAGCTGATCGCGAGTGCCGATGTCCGATGCACCGCGTGCGATTGTTGCCACAAGCGGCGTTGAACGCACCTCGGAGTTCGGCTCACCAATTTGGGTATCAATTGCCTTCAGGTTGGCAGTTGCCTGCGCCGGGGATACGCCATTTCGCATCCTACCAAAGATCATCACGGTAGCGTTGGTCCGGTCATGTAGGCGTTGCACGATACCAGGAAAGGGCTTTGCCCAAAAACGAAGCGGCACCCAGAGATCCGTCGGCCGAGGCGCGAAAACTCCGGTAAAATTGGGCTGCGTGACACCAACCACGGTGTACCACTCAGAAATCGACCGCACCTGTTTTCCCAGCACCTTGGGATCAGCATGGAAGCGCGTCACCCACGCTCGATAACTGAGGATGGCCTCTGGTTCGTCTTCACCTGTAAACCAATGGCCGAGAAGAAGAGGTGTCCTCATCACGGCCTCGTAATTTGCCGAGACGGCTTCAGCCGTTATGGCGTCGCTCTGGCCGTCAAAATCCAGAGTCGCTTCTGTGGGGAAAGTTGCGGCGAGGGCGGTAAATGCTTGGTTGCGATCTCGATAGTCAATGTAGTCAGGGTATGAGAAGCGAGTCGAGTCGCCACGGTGGATAACCACAATGCGGTCTGCACTTGGAACTGCCAGTGGACGAAGTGCCACGGCATCAAGAAAGCTAAATACTGAAGTATTAACCCCGATGCCGAAGGCCAAAGTGACAATCACAGCGATGCTGAAGCCGGGATTTCGGCGCAACTGGCGGAGGCCGTAGCGTAAGTCCTGAAGCAGAGCCTCAAGCCACATGAGGCCCCAGGCGTCGCGGCTCTTTCCCCGAAGGAGCAGAGGGTTCCCGAATTCGCGCCGGGCGGTGTTGCGAGCCTCTTCCGGCGGCGCTCCCGCTGCAGTGAGGTCATTCGCTTTCATCCGCAAGTGCTCGCGCATCTCTTCTTGAAGATCGCGCTGGTGCCGCCCGCGCTGAAAGAAGAACGCCAGTCGCCGCCATGCCTCGCCCAGCCACTGCATGAAGCTCTCCCTCTATGCCGTCTGAATAATCTGCCTGACCGCATGGACCACGCGATCAAATTCCGAAAGCTCGACTCGAAGTTGGCGTCTGCCCGCAGCCGTCAGCCGGTAATATCGTGCCCGACGGTTGTTTTCCGATGGCCGCCACTCCGCCGCTATCCATCCCTTGATGAGCATTCGCTGCAAAGCGGGATAGAGAGAGCCTTCCTCCACCTCAAGGATTTCATCCGAGAGATGCTTAATTCGCCGCGCGATGCCGTAGCCGTGCATCGGACCCTTTTCGAGGGTCTTGAGAATCATCAGGTAAAGCGTTCCAGGCAGAATCTCGGACATTGAGCAGCACTCCAATAGGTAAACTACGGGAAGTTTGCCATTGCGGGTGAGGGCTGTCAAGGCGATTTGCGTGAAAATTCCAAATTGGATTCTGGCTGATACCCTGATACTCTTCGTCACCGGGGCCGAGAAGCGGAACAAATCTGGATGGAGCATTCCCGCTGGCTATTGTTTTTGACAAGATAAGGAAATGATTGCTGGAGTGAGGTCGACATGAATCGACGGCGTTTCCTGAAAGAAGGCGCACTTTATTCCGGGTTGATTGGAGCGTGGGGCTGGAACGGCGGCGGTCGCGCTGGTCTCTTCGCGCAGAATGGGCGGCAGCCTGCAAAGACCAGCGCAATTGATCTGAAAAACGCCATTGTCGTAACGCCGGAGAGCCTGTCACGGCGCGAGCAGAAAGCCGTGCAGGTGCTCGTTGAAGAGGTCGAGAAGCGGACGGAAATCCGCTGGCCCGTTGTGCACCGGCTGGAGGCGGACGCGCATCCTGCCATCGTGGTCGGTTCCGATCAGGCCTTGGAAAAAGCGGGCGGCGAATTTGCGCGTGGCCTGGTGTCGGGTGGCCCCAAGCCAGCCGGCCCGGACGGTTATCGCCTGCGCACCGCGGAGCGTTCAGGCTCGGTTGTCGTCACCGTTGCGGGCGCCGGGGAGCGCGGGGTGCTGTTTGGTGTTGGAGGCTTGCTGCGCAGCCTGCGGATGACGAAGCGGCAGATCCGGCTGAGCGGTCCGCTCGATATCACAACTTCGCCCAGGTACAAGCTGCGGGGCCACCAATTGGGCTACCGCCCGAAGACCAACGCCTATGACGCCTGGAACGTCCCTATGTGGGAGCAGTACTACCGCGACCTGGCGGTTTTCGGAACCAACACAGTCGAACTCATCCCTCCGCGTTCGGATGATCAGCCCGATAGCCCGCATTTTCCGCTCCCTCCTATGCAGATGATGATTGAGATGTCGCGCCTGGCGGACGAATACGGACTGGACGTCTGGATCTGGTATCCGGCAATGGACAAGGACTATTCGAACCCGGAAACGGTGGAGTTTGCGCTTCGCGAATGGGGCGAGGTGTTCAAGGCCCTGCCGCGCCTTGATGCCGTGATGGTCCCGGGTGGCGATCCGGGCCATACCCAACCGAAATACATGATGGCCCTGCTGGAGAAGCAGGCAGAGAACCTCCGCCGCTATCATCCCCGCGGAGAGATGTGGATGTCACCGCAATCGTTCGACGAAGCCTGGATGAAGGAATTTTTTGAAATCGTCGATCGGCAGCGGGCCTGGCTTTCCGGGGTGGTCTATGGCCCGCAGGTGCGCATCGGCGTCTCCGAGCTGCGCCAAAAGCTGCCGGAACGCTATCCCATCCGGCTGTATCCCGACATTACCCACAGTGTGGAGTGCCAGTTTCCTGTGCCGGACTGGGACCTGGCTTTCGCGCTGACCGAAGGCCGCGAAGTGATCAACCCGCGCCCCACGGATTACGCCGATGTTTTTCATCTTCAGGCGCCGCATTCCATCGGGTTCATTTCCTATTCCGAGGGCTGCAATGACGATGTTAACAAGGTTCTGTGGAGTTCGCTCGGCTGGGACCCCGAAAAACCTGCCATCGAGATCCTGCATGAGTACAGCGCCTACTTCATTTCAGATCGCCTGCGCGAAGGTTTTGCCCGGGGCCTCATGGGACTGCAGGAAAACTGGAGAGGCACGCTGCTGTCCAACGAACGCGTGGACACCACGCTTGAACAATTCCAGGACATGGAATCAAGCGCAACGCCGACGGAACTCGAGAACTGGCGTTTCCAGATGGGCCTTTACCGCGCCTACTACGACGCATTTGTCCGGAAGCGGCTGATTACTGAAACCAGTGCGGAAGAGCAGGCCAGGGCGGTCCTTGGGGAGATTCGTCGCGTGGGCGTATGGCCGAACCCGCTGGATGTCGGAGACAAGACGACTGAACCAACCAGCGGCATCAGCCTACCGGAACTGCTCGATCGGGCGGAAAAATGCCTGAACGAGCCACTCACTGCTTTTGCTGCGCAGGACCTGCGGACGCGCATCCTTGAACTTGGCGAGGCGTTGTTCCAGAGCATTCACATGCAACTTGCGGTCGAGCGATACCAGGCCGAGGCCATCGACCGCGCCGCCAATCTCGATACCCTTGATACTCCCTTGAATGACTCGCCTTGGCTGAAGCAGCAGTTTGCCGCAATCCGCAAGCTCGGTTCATATGGCGCGCAGTACAAGTCAATTCATGAAATCCTCGATCGAGCCGATCCCGGCCCGGGCGGATTTTATGACAACCTCGGCGATCTGTCGCAACAGCCGCACCTGGTGCGCGGCCTCGGGGCGAAACGTGATCCCGAATTCCGGCAATCGGCGCTGGTGGGCCACGGCTACCCCGAATGGTCGCGGGCGCCGGTGCCCACGGCCTGGAAGTGTTGGGCCGAGTCGTTGTTCGATGCGCCACTCCAGTTGCAGTATCAGGGGCTTGACCCCAATGCTCAGTACAAGGTCAGAGTTGTCTATAGCGGTGACGCGCCCAGCCAGAAGATCCGGCTCGATTGCAACGACAAGTATCCCATCCATCCCCTGATGGCGAAGCCCTGGCCGCCAAAGCCATTGGAGTTCGACATTCCGCGCGAGGCAACGGGAACGGGTGCTCTTACACTGATCTGGCATCGAGAAGCCGGACTCGGCTACAATGGCCGCGGCTGCCAGGTGGCAGAAGTCTGGCTCATCAGGAAATAGGAGCCTTACGGCGCTACGCGATTGGGCCTGCAATCGCTGGCCTGCTATCTGCTTCCGCCCTCACGAACCACTTGAATCTCGAAGAGCCTCGGCCACAGCTTCCCAGTCACAAAGAGGCGCTTGCGCGCTGGGTCGTAAGCAATTCCGTTTAGAACCGCGCCCGGCTCTCGCACAAAAATTCCCGGCAGAAGGCCTGAGAGATCGATCCACCCAAGAACGTGGCCAGTTGCTGGCGAAATACGGGCGATTCTGTCTGTCATCCACACGTTGGCATAAATTTCTCCGTGGATGTACTCCAGCTCGTTCAGCTCTTTCACCGGAGCGCCATGATCACTCACGCGAATGCTTCTCGCCTGCGAAAAGGTTCCGGGATTCAGGAAGTGAAGCGTGTCGCTTCCATCGCTGAGGATCAGATGCCTTCCGTCCTGAGTCAGTCCCCATCCTTCCCAGGGATAGCGAAAGCCGCGCAGCAGGCGAAAGCTCGCCCGGTCGTACACAAAACCGACGTGCGATTGCCAGGTCAGTTGAATCAGCGTGCTGCCCCAGTTGGTGAGTCCCTCGCCAAAATACTGCGACGGCAAACTCACCTCCTTCAGCACCCGGCCCGTCTCAAGATCTTCTTTTCGCAGCGTCGACTGCCCATTCAGACCTGTGCTTTCGTAAAGGTAACCATCCACGTAAACCAGGCCTTGCGTAAATGCACCGGAATCGTGCGGGTAAGCGATAGAGGTCGGCCGCTGTTGCGAAATCCGCGAGCGCAAGGCAGAGGAGGATGCTAGTCGCAGTGTGGCGCAACGGCGGGAGAGTCATTCGTTATTTTTTGCGGGAGGTTCGAGATCGCTCTTCTTATTTCTCAAGGCGGGCCGCCCTCACCCAAGGAACCGGTTGCTCAGATTTTGTCCGCCACACGAATCATCGCTTTGATTACGCCATCGCGATAATTGGAAACCATTTCAAAGGCCGCGGCGGTGTCTTGCAGCGGGAAATGATGGGTCATCAGCAGGTCTACGTTGATCCTGCCGCTCGAAAGTAGGTCGATAGCCGGCGCCGTGCAATGGTTCTGCCTGCGGACGTTCTTGATGATCAGCTCTTTTCGTCTCAGGGTGTGCACCGGAAAGCTAACTTCGTCCACTTCGGGGATGCCCACGATCACGAGCGTGCCGCCAGGCTTCAGCAGTTCGACAGCTTGCTTCAGGGTCTCCTGCTCGCCCGCGCATTCAAACACGAAGTCCACGCCTGCGGGTTCGGCCTCGCAGATCGCTTTCACCACGTCCCTCTGCTCCGCGTTGCCGGTCCACACGGCGCCCAGTTCCGCGGCCATTTTCAACCGTTCGCCGATCAAGTCCGTCATGTAAGCCGTGCACTCCGCTGCCGCGCGGCAGGCCAGGAGCACGCTAAGTCCGATGGGGCCCGATCCCAGAATGGCGATTGTCGAGCCCGCTTCCATCTGTGCGAGCCTTTGTGCGTGGATGCCGATCGAAAGCGGTTCGATCATGGCAGCCTGGCCGGCCGTCATGGATTCCGGAATGGGATAGCAGCATTCCTGCGGCAGCACGACGTATTCGGCGAGCGAACCTGCCAACTCGCCCGGCTGGCCCAGGAAGCGCTGATTGCGGCAGGTGTTGGGCCGAGCGGACCGGCACTGGTCGCAGTGGCCGCACGCTACCAGCGGATCGATGGCGACGCGCTGGCCGCGCCGGAGTCCACGCACCTCCGAGCCCGTTTTTTCGACCGTTCCCGCGCACTCGTGGCCCACCACAAACGGGTACTTCACCACGGCTGAGCCGATGCGTCCCGTTTTGTAATAGTGTACGTCGGAGCCGCACACGCCCACTGCGTCAATGCGCAGCAAAACATCGTGCGGGCCGGTCAACCGAGGCTCAGGGACGTCGCGGACTTCGATCTCCCGAAGCCGGGTAAGCAACGCAGCTTTCATGATAGCTTCCCGTTCCCCGCCCTCAGTTCGGCAGCGACCAGATCTGGTTTGCTAGATTGTGTCCGCAGACCTGCATTTCGAGGCTTTGCGGTTTGCTTTCCGGCCCGATCGCGGTGAGGCACTGGAGATCGCCGTTGTTGACCAGGTTTCCTTGCAGCGTGTAACGCCATTGCTGGGCGCTCGCGGGGTTGCACGCCTGCAGCACCGGCTTGCCATCGGCCAATGCCAGGCACTGGTCGCCGGAAGATTGCAGCGCGCCATTCTGGGTCACCGTCCATTTCTCCCCCTCGGCTCCCGAGCAGGGTTCGACGTTTCCCGGCGCGGCCATACAGCGGGCGTATCCCTCGAAATCGCGGCTGCGCCGGCCGGCAGCGACCATCGTGATGGTGCCCGTGCGCGACGGCTTGCCGCACTCGTCAGAAGGATGGGCGCGCCAGATGACGGCGTCATGTGAAGCCACCTCGGCCTCCAGGGACGATGTCGCTTGTTGCTCCTTCGCGCTCCACAGGTCCTTTGCATCCAGTTTGCAGCCGGAATCTGCCGCGAAGCCCAGATCGGCTGGATGCAGTTCAATCTTCACCGCCGCGTCGCCGTGGTTCATCGCCCCGATAGCGTCATCGCCCGAGGAAAGGCGCTTGAACAGGACGTCCATCTGCGGAGTGCGCCGCACCAGCGTTGCCATTTTGCCCAGCGCGTCCTGGTCAATCGCAATCAGGTCCTTGTTGCCGATAATGGCAATCGCTTCCGGGCTGAGTTTGGCGATGTCCGAGCTCAGAACCAGCGGGGCTGACATCATGGACCACAGCGTCATCTGCGTGCGGCTTTCGGGAATGCTCATGCCGATGTCGCCGGCGATGATGAAGTCCGCGTCATTCCAGTTGCCAGGCTTCTGGAAGCGGCCCAGCGGAAGATTGTAGGAGTAATTCCACAGCATGCTCTGGTAGCGCGTAAGCTGCGGGAACCTGCGGCGGAACTGTGCCGGGATCGGCTGCGAGCGATAGTTGGCGATGTCCGAGCCTTCGCGCCACAACTGGCCGTACTTTCCCACCCAACTGAGAACGTCGTACCACTCGGGAGTGCCCTGGAAATAGGCGGGGGCCGATTCGGAGAAAACGATGGGGCGGCCCGCTCTCTGGAGCGCCTCGTGCTGCGCCGCATAGGCCATGTGGTACGCCTCCTCCTCCGTTTCGCCCGGCACTACGTAGACATTGCAGCCGTCCAGCTTCAGATAGTCCACGCCCCACGAGGCGAATAGCTGGGCGTCCTCGAAAAAGTGGGCCAGCCCCCCGCCTTGCGGACGGCCGCTGCCCGCAAACCGGCCGCAGGTTTCAGAGCCGGAATCTTCATAAATGCCGAACTTCAGGCCCATTCCATGGACGGCATCGGCTACGGGCTTCATGCCGTTCGGGAAGCGCTTCGGGTCCACCTGCAGATTGCCGTTCGCGTCGCGGTCGGCCTGCATCCAGCAGTCGTCGATGGTCACCGTGTCATAGCCCAGCGCGGAGAGCCCGGTCGAGACCAGCGCCCGCGCGTTTCCGAGGATCGTATCGGCTGTGAATCCGCATTGGTAATGGGCCCAGTCATTCCAACCCATGGGCGGTGTGGCAGCCAGGGGCTGGTCCTGGGCGGCCCCCGCCGCGGGAGTCGCCGCTCCGCACGCGAAAATGAGAAACAAAAAAAACAAGATGATTGGCTGCAAATGGTCACGGCCCTTCCGGCCGGGATGACTGATGTAGAGAATCCTTCCTAGCAACACGAACACACCTCCTGCTCAACCAGAATGGCCAAGAAAACGGACAGTGAAGAGTACAACCACACGGCTGACCGTTGCAAGCAATTCTCCGCCGCTCGCCTTCAAGGCAGATTTCTTTGTAATGAATCCGGCCGGCAGAACTAATGATTTGCGGTATCGGTCGGGAGTCCTCTCAGGCGCTTATAAGCGGCGGGATAGCGGTTCGGCAGGCCGTACACGGGATTCCAATCTGCACGCGTTTTTCTCAGCGCCGTGAGGTCAAGATCGCCAACCAGGATTCCCGGCTGGTCCGTGAGCTGGCGCACCGTGTTCCCCTCATAATCGATAATGGAGCTGGTGCCTGTGTTGCGAGGCTCGCCGTAATTGGCGCGCACGATGTAGAGCCTGTTCTCGAGCGCAGTCGTCTCAAACAAGTGAATCAGCAGCGGCCGCGAGAAATCTTCAGTGCAGTAAGGGATAAAAACCACTTCCGCTCCGCCCAAGGCGAGTTCCAGTGTCGATTCGGGATGCTGCACGTCATAGCAGATCTCGATGCCCACCTTCACCCGGACGCCGCCGACATCGATGTCCCACACGGGGAAGTCGTCGCCGTGCTGGACTCCGGATGCCACCATCCAGTTCTGCAGGTGGACTTTGCTGTAGGTACCGGCAATCTTCCCTTCAGGATCCATCAGAACGGCGGTATTGAATAATTTCCCATCCCGGTTCTCATCCATGCCAAAAATAATCCAGATGCCGAGTTCCCGGGCCAGCGCCGAAAAGCGGCTGGTGGCGGGACCCGGAATGGGCTCCGCCGCCGCCAGAATTCTCTTCCGCCCAGAAATAAGGTGCGGGTCATTGTCGGGTTCTCCCGGTTGCAGTGATACCCTCGCATAGCCCTGGACGGCAGCTTCCGGTGTCAGGACAATCTTCGCCCCCTCGGCCGCGGCCTGGCGAATCAATTCTTCCGCTTGCGCCAGGTTGTAATCTTTATCAAGCACACGCGCATTCATTTGCACGATGCCGACCCGGATGAGCTGATCGTTCCCGGCCGGCGCAGTCTCCTGGTGTGGCGCTGCGCCCGGCATCCCACCCGGGGATACATGCGCCAGCACCACCGCTGCGGCGAGCCCGGCGGCCAGGAAAACAATCTGTCGCTTGTTCAGTTTCATGGTTTCAACCCTTGCGGTTGCAAGGCGACTGCACGTTCATCGCCTGCCGTCCGACATCCGGCTTCAAAGCCCTCTCCCAAAGGGAGAGCGTGGGCGCGCCAGCGACCGGGTGAGGGGTCCTCCGGTGACTCGGGCATTCAGCAATGACAAACCGCAGCTTTAGAGAACACTCTGCGCTAACTCTCCCATGCCCTTGCCCTTCATGTTCCGAACTGCCTCAGGTGATGGTCGGCGTGCAGATACCCCAGGCGCATCCAATCACCCAGCGGCATGCGGCCAAAGAAGGGATGGGCCGGCCACTCAAAACTCCTGGGCAGTTTGCTGTAGCGGTCAATCAGCTTCTTCAGTTCCTTCTTGTCTTCCTCAAATTCCTTGGGTTGACTGCCCCCGGTTTTGGAGTCCCATTCAGACGGCCCCTGCACGCCGTGCGGCCACGGCATCGGCAACCATAGCGCCGCCCAACGAAACGGAGTCCGCGGAATCCACCAGCTGGCCGGGCGCACTTCGCGCTCACCCATGCACGACCGGAAGGCGTCGCTCAGGTGGCAGATCATCTGGTGCGGCGTCATTTCTCCCCATTTCCGCCGGCTGGTGGTCCGCACGGTCCTCAGCCGGTACAGGATTTCAATCCTGTCGTTTGGATTCGAAAGTGTTTTCATCGCCCCTTATTTTAACTCCCTGCACACCGCTCTAAAAAACCGTGCTTTCCGTCTCTACGCTTGCGCCTTCAACTCCTTCGCCATCGCAATGTAGCCGCCTTCGGTTGACTCGAGGCGAATCTGCCTCACTGGGCCGTAGGCCGGGTCGTTGTACCAGTTGCGGGCCGCCTCCGCCGAAGGGAACTTCAGCACCACGGTCACCTTGCGCGCCTGGCCCTCCAGGGCCTCACTTTCAAAGTCGGCCGCCAGCACCTCCGCTCCGTGCTTCTGGAGCAGCGGCATCACCCCGGGCCCGTAGTCCTCAAAGCGTTTGGGATCGGTAATGTCATAACCGGCTATCACGTAAACAGCCATCGTTTCTCTCCCATTGCAAAGTTCATGCGGCCTAATGCAGAGCGCGCATTCCTCCATCGCCGCCGGCATAGCTCTGCCGCTCGTTTCCGGAAATGTGGGAAACCGATTGTAAACATGCTCCGCCACTCAAATGCAAGGGAGATACGATGAAGGCCGAATTGTACTGGGCGAAGCAGACGAGGCAGGAGCCTTCTGCCAATCCATAGACAGAAGGCAGTTGGCAGTAAGCAGATAGAGCAAACCATTGCCGCTACCTTTTCACCTGACTGCGAAGCCGTGCCATAATGGCATCTGCAATCGCGAGAGGCTTCAGCACATAAAGCGGCTATTTCGATGCGAGACATCACAGACATAATGGACCATTACAGAGTAGTGGCCAGGTCTGTGTGGAACTTCGGTTTTTCGGTTATAGACGAGCTGCGGAACTGGGATTCGCGCGACCATTTCGATCAGATCGAGAAATTGGTGTTTAAGGCCCTGGTAGATGCGCGGCTGGCAAACGAGCACGCGTGCGATCTTGCCACTGTGCCCGAGCATGAGTATCACATCGTGCCTCAAGGGGTCGGTCCTGTACCTATCTTGATTCAGTGTCCTCGGGAAGGCGACCGGAACCGATACTGGGACGACCCGGTCAAAGAGGTGAAGGCATCAGACGCCGAGTTCCATTTTCTGGACTTTTTTGATTGGGACCAACTGGGCTACGCCGATTTCCAGTATTATCGGGTTCGTATCGTGGCCTTTCCTTCGAAGCCGCACCTGGTTGGTCGAGAGGCGCTGATTGAGCACAAGAACGCGAGAGTGGTTCTTGACGTGGGGTAGCCTAATCCGGCTGGCATGAAAGGAAAAAGCTTTTGAAATCTGCGACGACACGCTCAGCGCACAGCCAGGCCTTCCGGCATGACTGGACCAAGGACGAAATCCGGTCCATCTACCATCAGCCGCTTCTCGAGCTGGTGTTTCAGGCGCAGCAGGTTCATCGCCAGCACCACAATCCGCAGGAAGTACAATTCTGCCGGCTGCTTTCCATCAAGACGGGCGGCTGTCCGGAGGATTGCGGCTACTGCCCGCAGAGCGCGCATTACGAAACGGGCGTGGAACGCGCCGCCCTGATGGATGTGGAAGCCGTTCTGGCCAGGGCGCGCGAGGCCAGAAGCGAAGGCTCCACGCGGTTCTGCATGGGGGCGGCGTGGCGCGAAGTGCGCGACGGCAGTGACTTTGACTCAGTGCTCGAAATGGTAAGCGGCGTCGCGGCGCTCGGCATGGAAGTCTGCTGCACTCTCGGCATGCTGACCGAGGGACAAGCCCGGCGCCTGGCCGAGGCCGGCCTCACCGCCTACAACCACAACCTGGACACTTCGCCCGAGTTTTACGGCAACATCATCACCACGCGCAATTACGATGATCGCCTGCGCACGCTCGATCACGTCCGCCGGGCGGGCATCACCGTCTGCTGCGGAGGCATCATCGGCATGGGCGAAAGTGATGATGACCGCGTCGGCCTGCTGCACCAGCTTGCCTCGCTCGATCCGCATCCCGAAAGCGTGCCCATCAACATGCTGGTGGCCGTCGAGGGCACGCCGCTCGCCAACGCCCACCCCGCCGACCCGCTGGCGCTGGTGCGGTGCATTGCCACAGCGCGCCTGCTGATGCCTGCCTCAATGGTGCGCCTGAGCGCCGGCCGGCGGTTACTCTCGCGCGAGGCCGCAGCATTGTGCTTCCTGGCTGGGGCCAATTCCATCTTTACCGGAGAAAAACTGCTGACCACGCCCAATCCCGAGTTCGATGAGGACCATCAGTTGTTCCGCGATCTCGGTTTGCGGCCTATGGCCTAGAGTAGCGGCGGTCTCGCCGGGGCGGGACCCCAATGCACCGACGTAAAATGAGTCTGTTTGGGTATGAAAAAGCTGGACACCATCTCGGCTCTCGACAGCCTGCGGGCGGAACTCGAATCGCTCGCAGCGCGGCAGGAGCTTCGACGGCTCGGCCGGATGGAGGGCGTCAATCTTTGCTCTAACGACTATCTCGACCTTTCGCGAGACCCCAGGCTCGCCCGCGCTGTCGCGGCCGCGCTTGTATCTGGCAGCCCCGTGGCCTCCACCGGCTCGCGCCTGCTTAGCGGCAACGCAGCGGCCTGGGAGGAACTGGAATCAGAGTTCGCGCGCTTTATCGGAACCGAAGCCGGGCTCTTTTTCAGTTCCGGCTATGCGGCCAATGTGGGACTCCTGACCGCCATCCTGCGCCCCGACGACACGGTCTTTTCAGATGAATCCAACCACGCCAGCCTGATTGACGGCATTCGCCTTTCGCGCGCCCGCAAAGTGATCTTCCCTCATCTCGATCTCAATTTTCTGCAAGACGCATTGCGGCGATGCGACACCGCCGGCCGAAAATTCATTGTGGTGGAAAGCCTCTTCAGCATGGAGGGAGACCGCACGCCCTTGCCGGAATTGCTCTCGCTGGCTGATCGCTTTGGCGCTGACCTGGTGGTGGATGAAGCGCATGCGACGGGCGTTTTCGGGCCGCGTGGACGGGGCCTCGTGGCCGGCGCCGGCATCAACGCGCGCGTGCTTGCCTCGGTCCATCCCTGCGGCAAGGCCCTGGCTTCTGCCGGAGCATTTGTGTGCGGCACGGATACGCTGAAGCAATTCCTCGTCAACCGGGCGCGCACCTTTATCTACAGCACCGCCCTGCCGCCCTACTTCGCCGCCCAGATTGGGAAAGCGGTCGAAATCGCCGCCGAGGCCGACGCCGAACGCCGCCGACTTCTGGCGCTGGCCGGCTTTTTCCGCGGCCGATTGCAGGAGGCCGGATTCAATACCGGCTCGAGCGATTCGCAGATTGTCCCCATACTGCTGGGTGGGAATGACGCCGCCGTCCATTACGCCCGCGAACTCTCGCGCCACGGCTTCGCCGTCCGCCCCATCCGCCCGCCCACTGTCCCCCAAGGCCAGTCCCGACTGCGTCTCTCAGTGACCACAAAGCTTTCAGAAGAAATCCTCAACCGGCTGGAGAAGGCGTTGTGGGCCGCCCGTGATGCTCACCACGCCTAGGCTAGCACAACTCGCCAAAAGTGCGTCTGCCGATAGGCCGGCGGAAACATTCGAGGTGGCCACAGTGGCTGCACCTCATTACACCCGGACGACCTTTATCGCCCCTGCTGCCCCGCTCCTGGGGCCTGGGGCCGACCCAGCAAGGCGATGTGCCGTTGCTATAAAACCTCCCGCGAACATACGTGCCGACGCCACAAAACCGGCAGCGAATGCCCACCGATGACGATAACGGGGCGGGGTCGGGCCGGAGTTTTCGCACGACACTGTCAATCAGATCAAACAGCGCGGCAGCGTCAGGCAGGCAATTGGTCTCCTTCTCGATGACACATTTGACGACTACGATTTTCGCCCACTGCATGTCGGCGTCATCGAGGAACATTTTCTCGAGTTCGAACTGCGGCTCGTGGATATACAAGCTGCGTCGAACGTCTCGAAGTCGTAAATTTTCCTCCTGTCGTAACGAAATCTTAGAAGGAGCGAGGAACGGACCTTAGTTATAGAGGAAATACAGATGCACTAGCGCTGCAGAAAGGAAGAGCAGGCGAACCGCTGGGCAGACCGCGAATCGTCCGGTTCCGTCCAGGAGTAAATCAACCCGCCAGCAGATTCGACACAATCGGAGCGAGGCAGCAGTTCTGAGTTTCGCTACTCTTCCGCTTTTGGCGGCAATTCCGGCTGTTGGGCGGCAGCTTCCTCCGCTGCTTTCTTACGTCGCTCGGCCCGCTTCGCCCGGAGTTCAGCGCGCTGCTGAAGGACCTGGTTTCCGACCAGTTCCAGCACGGCCGTATCAGCTCCGTCGCCGCTTCGCCAGCCCGTGCGCACGATGCGGGTATATCCGCCGTTGCGCGACTCGTAGCGCTTCGCAATATCTCCAAAGAGCTTCTTCACCGCCGGAGCGCTCAGTGAATAGCTTGCCGCCAACCGGCGGGCGTGGAGGTCGCCTCGTTTGCCCAGGGTTATCATGCGCTCCGCAGCGGCCCGCGCCTCTTTGGCTTTGGGAAGGGTCGTTTCTATCCGCTCCTCCAGGATCAGCGAAGTCACGAGGTTTCGCAGAAGGGCCCGCCGGTGCTCGGTGTTCCTGCTAAGTTTTCTTCCGAAATTACGATGCCGCATCGCTAGCTTTCCTGTCCCCAGGCTGGCTGGTCTGAAGGCGGCTGGCTGGCCAATGGCAGGGGATTGCCCCTTTCGTCAAATTTCATGCCCAGTCCCAGGCCCATCGCCGTCAGGATTTCCTTGATCTCATTCAGAGATTTCCGGCCGAAGTTCTTGGTCTTCAGCATCTCCTGCTCGGACTTTTGCACCAGCTCTCGAATGGTCGAAATGTTCGCATTCTTCAGGCAGTTGTAGGAGCGAACTGAAAGTTCCAACTCCTCAACCGAACGGTCGAGATTCTCGTTATACACCGTCGAAGGTTTCTCCTCCGAGATCTCCTCAGAAATCGTCCCCTCCTCGAAATTGATGAAGATGCTCATGTGGTCTTTGAGGAGCTTGGCCGCGAGGCCAATCGCATCCTGGGGAGTAACGGCGCCGTTAGTCCAGACGTCGAGCGTGAGCTTATCAAAATCCGTCATTTGCCCGAGGCGTGCGGCTTCCACCGCGTAATTGACCTTGCGGATCGGAGAGTGTACCGAGTCAACCGGGATATACCCGATCGGAAGGTCTTCATCGAAATTCTTTTCTGCAGAAACGTACCCTCTTCCGTTCTTCACACGCATCTCAATCCGCAGGCTGCCACCTTCGCTGACCGTTGCGATGTAAGCATCCTTATCCAGGATTTCGATGTCCGCGTCCGGCTGGATCATGCTCGAGGTCACCTCGCCCGCATTGCTCACCTCCAGCGTAAGAGTTTTCGGACCCTCGACGTTCATCTTCAAAGGAATTTGTTTGAGGCTGAGGATAATGTCCGTTGCATCTTCCACCACACCGGGGATGGAAGAGAACTCATGCATCACCCCCTCGATTTTGACCGCGGTAATCGCCGCCCCCTCAATCGATGAAAGAAGAACACGGCGAAGCGCGTTGCCAATGGTTGTGCCGAAACCGCGCTCGAAGGGCTGTGCAGTGAACTGACCATACTTGTCGGTAAGAGTATTTGTATTACACACAAGCCGCTTGGGCTTTTGAAAACCTTTCCAGAGCATATTGCCTTCACCTCCCTGGAAGCGCCGCCGCCTCCAGCGCTATCATCAAATTAGTTATTTCGAATAAAGTTCGACGATCATCTGCTCCTGAATCGGGAAATTGACGTCTTCGCGTTTCGGAACAGAGACCACCTGGGCCTTCAGATTTTCCCGATCAAGCGCCAGCCACGGCGGCACGCCGCGATTCCCTGACAGATCGAGCGACCGCTGGATGGATTCCAACTTGCGGCTCTTCTCCCGGACTCCGATCTCCTGGCCGGGCACCACATGGAACGAGGGGATGTTTACCTTCTTTCCTGACACCTGGATGTGCCCGTGGCGTACCAGTTGGCGGGCTTCGGCGCGCGACGTGGCCAGACCGAGCCGGTAAACGACGTTGTCCAGCCGCTGTTCAAGGTTCAGCAGCAACGTCTCGCCCGTAACACCCTTGCGGCTCACAGCTTTTTCAAAATAGTTGCGAAACTGGTTCTCGAGAATCTGATAGAGCCGCCGAACCTTCTGCTTTTCCCGGAGTTGAATTCCATACCCCTGGGGCTTCGGACGACGCGATTTTCCGTGCTGGCCTGGAGGAAAGTTTCTCTTTTCAATGGCGCACTTGTCGGTCAAACAGCGCTGGCCCTTCAAAAAGAGTTTCTGCCCCTCCCTGCGGCAAAGCCGGCATACTGCTTCACGATATCTTGCCAAATAACCCTCCTGTACCTTCCCATCCCGGACTGGGGAGATCGATCAACTGATTTCCTGCCCCGGAGCATTACCCCAGCCCCTTCATGCCCATAGATACGCTAAAGCTTACACGCGACGCCGCTTGGGCGGGCGGCAACCGTTGTGAGGAATCGGTGTAACATCTTTGAGTTCCCGAACCTCCAAGCCGGACGCAGCGAGCGCACGGATGGCAGATTCGCGACCCGCACCCGGCCCCTTCACTCGAACCTGCACGCTACGCATGCCGTGGTCCCGAGCGGCGCTAGCCGCCCGCGCGGCCGCCTGCTGAGCCGCAAACGGCGTACCCTTGCGCGAACCGCGAAAGCCAAGCGCGCCGGCGCTTGACCAGCAGATTGTTTTCCCGTCCGGATCCGTAATACACACCATCGTGTTATTGAAGGTCGCCTGGATGTGCGCCACTCCGTGAGGAACCACCCGCTTTTCGCGTTTCTTAACACTCTTCTTCTTACCTGGTTTAGCCGCTGCCTTCGCCATAATCCTCCGTCAAAAATCCTGCCACGGCATCGATTTTCCTGCCGAGGCCGCTCAGCCTGCCAACCCTAAGTCTTTGCCGCCGCCTTCTTCTTATTCGCAACCGTGCCGCGGCGCGGGCCTTTGCGCGTCCGGGCATTGGTGTGGGTCCGCTGTCCGCGGACAGGCAGATTACGCCGGTGTCGCATGCCGCGATAGGAGCCAATTTCAATCAGCCGCCGGACATTCAACGCGACCTCTTTTCGAAGGTCGCCTTCAACGCCGCCTTCCTCCTCGATGATTTGCCGAATGTGCGTCACTTCCTCTTCAGTCAAATCCTTCACCGGTTTACCGGGGTCAACGCCCGCACGGCCAAGGATGGAGAGCGACCTGGCGCGCCCAATCCCGTAAATATAGGTGAGGCCAATTCCAACCCGCTTCCGGATCGGCAAATCGACCCCTGCTATACGTGCCATAAAGGACCTCCAAGTGAGTCAAACATAACGGCCTGCTCCCGAACAGAATCTAACGGCCGGGATCAGGAATCGCAAACACCCAACCTAGCCTTGGCGCTGTTTGTGCTTTGGGTTTTCGCAAATCACCCGCAAAACCCTGCCACGTCGCACGAACTTGCACTTGGAACAGATTTTCTTCACAGAAGAGCGAACTTTCATTCCTGGCCTCTTTTTTCGTAACAGATGACATGAGGAATTGCGATCCAGCCGTAAACGGCGCGAGAGCCGCAGGTTCGAGATGTGCGCCATCCTTTATTTGTACCGATAGACAATACGGCCTCGCGTCAAGTCATAGGGTGAAAGCTCAACAGCAACCTTGTCGCCCGGCAGGATCCGGATGAAGTTTTTCCGCATCTTGCCAGAGATGTGAGCCAGAACCTTGTGCTTGCCATTTTCGAGCTCGACGCGAAACATGGCATTCGGGAGCGATTCAATAACTGTCGCCATCACTTCAATCGCTTCTTCTTTGGCCATATACCTTTTTCTTTGTCTTAACAGCGGCCCACAAGCCTTCGCTCCCCCGTTACAAGCGGGTCAAAACATCGGGACCATTTTGCGTCACGGCGATCATATGCTCAAAATGCGCTGAAGGAGCGCCATCGACCGTGACAGCCGTCCACTGGTCGTCCAGAATCCGCAATCCGGGACCGCCTACATTAACCATAGGCTCAATCGCCAGCACCATTCCCGCCTTCAGCGGCGGGCCGTAACCTGGCGGTCCAAAGTTCGGTATCTGGGGTTCTTCATGAAGCTGTCGGCCGATTCCGTGGCCCACAAACTCCTTCACGACTGAAAAACCGCTATTGACAACATGCTGTTCCACGGCGGCCGAGATGTCTCCCAGCCGGTTTCCCACGCGCGCCTTGTCAATCGCCAATTGCAGTGATTCCTCGGTCACGCGAAGAAGCCTTTGGAGCGGTTCCCTTATCATCCCCACGGGGACCGTCATGGCAGCGTCGCCATAGTAGCCGTCGATGATCACACCTAAATCGAGGCTGACGATGTCGCCTTCGTTCAAACGGCGGTTTGAAGGAATGCCGTGAACAATCTGCTCGTTCACCGACACGCACAGGCAACACGGGTACCCCCGATAGCCTTTGAAGGCCGGCTTTGCTCCCACCCCGGCCAGACGCCGCTCAACGAACTTCTCGAGCTCCATGGTTGTGACGCCGGGCTTGGCCTGTTCACGCGTCTCTTCAAGGATCTCTCTCACCAGCCGTCCGCTCCGGCGCAACTTCTCTATTTCCGCCGCCGACTTACAGATAATCATGTGTCTTCACGAGGCTCAGGAGCGTTTCTGTGATCGCCGCCGGCGCCCCGTTTCCATCCACCTGAAGCAAGGTGTCCTTCCGCTGATAATAATCAATCAGCGGCAAAGTGTCCTGTTCATACGCCTTCAGGCGGATCCTGATGGCGTCCTCGTTGTCGTCCGCCCGCTGGACGAGCCGGCTTCCATCCCTATCACAGATGCCGACGTGACCTGCAGGATTGAAGTAAACGTTGTAAATCTCTCCGCAGGCCGGGCAAGTCCTACGACCCGTGAGCCGCTCGATCACTGAATCGGCATCCACCTGAATGTTCAGAACCAGCGGCTCGCCAAGGCCGACTCTTTCGAGCATGGCGTCAAGGAATTTTGCCTGAGCGATGGTTCTTGGAAAGCCGTCCAGGATTGCGCCTTCCTTGCAGTCAGGCCGGCCCAGCCGTTCTTCCACGATCGGGGAAATTACCTCATCCGGAACCAGTTCTCCTTTATCCATCTTAGCCTTGGCAGCCAAACCAAGGCTAGTTTTTTTCCGTGCAGCCTCCCGAAGGATATCGCCGGTTGAGATGTGCGGAATACCCAGTTCCCTGGCAACCGCTCGCGCCTGGGTTCCCTTGCCGGCGCCTGGGGGGCCCAGGAAAATGAGGATCTGCGCCATCGTTCGCCTTCTTTGCGTTCAGTGCACTCACGAGGCAGCGCGACGCCCCCGAACACGCCCCTTCTTCAGAAAACCTTCGTAGTGCCGCATGATCAATTGCGCTTCAACCTGCTGGATGGTGTCCATTGCGACACCCACCACGATCAGCAACGAGGTGCCGCCAAAATAAAAATTAATATTCAAGCCGTGAAGAAGCCAACCAGGAAGATTTGAGTCAAACCATTGCCCCCCCAGCCAGACCGGCAGATGGTTCACTCGCAAGCCGGCAAGCATCACTTCCGGAATCAACGCAATCAACGCAAGGTAAAGACCGCCTACCCATGTAATCTTTGTCAGAACGTCGTCCAGATGGTCGGCCGTCCGCTTGCCAGGGCGAATGCCGGGAATGAATCCTCCCTGCTTTCTCACGTTATCCGCAACCTCGTCCGGGTTGTATATGATTGAAAGGTAGAAGTGGGCAAAGAAAATAATCAGGACGACGTAAGTCAGCGTATAAAGGGGCTCGCCCCAGCCAAATGCCGTCTTGAACCAGCCCAGGACTTGGCCGAAAGCTCCCTGGCTTCCAGAAAACAGCGCGATCGTCTGGGGAAAAGTCAGAATAGAGACCGCAAAGATGATGGGCATCACTCCGCCACTGTTCACCTTGAGCGGAAGGTGCGTGGATACGCCTCCAAGAACTTTCCGCCCCACAATCCGTTTTGCGTACTGGATCGGAATGCGGCGCTCTCCACGCTCGACGAAGACAATGAACGCCACCACGACCAGCATGAAGACTAAAAGCACAAACACGATTGGAAAGCTCCAGGTCCGCGTGACGAAAACCTTCTGATACAGGTTCGCGATCGCCGTCGGAAGTCCGACGACGATGCCGGCAAAGATCAGAAGAGACATGCCGTTGCCGATTCCCCGTGCGGTAATCTGCTCGCCCAGCCACATCACGAAAACCGAGCCGGTGGTCAGCGTAAGGACGGTACTCAGAATGAAGCCCAATCCGGGGTGGCTCACCAGCGGGAGATTCGCGCTGGTCTCTCTTTGCAGAGCAATCGCAATGCCGAAGGCCTGAAACATGCTTAGGCCCACGGTCATCCAGCGCGTATACTCCGTAATCTTCTTGCGACCGAGTTCGCCTTCTTTCTGGAGTTTTTCGAGGGTGGGAGAAACCACGCCCAGCAACTGCAGAATGATGGATGCCGTGATGTACGGCATAATCCCCAGGGCAAAGACCGTGAGGCGGCCCAGGCTGCCTCCCGAAAACATCGAAAGGAGTCCGAACAGTGTATTACCCAGGCTGCTCAAAGCCTGGGCCAGGACGTCGGGATTGATCCCTGGAGTGGGAACAAACGATCCCAGGCGATACACCGCCAGCATAAGTAGCGTGAACAGGATCCGTTTCCGCAGGTCCGGAATCTCAGTAAGGCTTTTGAGATTCTCCATCATGCGGAGATTACCTCCGCCTTCCCGCCGGCCTTGGCAATCTTTTCTTCCGCCGATTTCGAAAACTGATGCGCTGCAATTTGAAGAGGAGCGCTCAACTCACCCCCTCCCAAGACTTTAAGCCCATCGTGCAGCCGTCCGATAACTCCGAGCTGCTGAAGCAGCTCCGGCGTCACTTTTTCCTTAGGGTCGAGCTCTGCGAGGTCACCAAGGTTCACGATGGCGTATCGCTTCTTGAAAATGTTGGTGAACCCACGCTTCGGCAGACGGCGGTGCAGTGGCATCTGGCCACCTTCGAATCCCGGGCGCATCCGCATCCCGGAGCGCGACCGTTGACCTTTGCTGCCTCGGGTCGCCGTCTTCCCGTGTCCCGATCCCATGCCCTGGCCAATCCTCTTGCGGCGTTTATGAGCGCCGGCGGGAGGCCGAAGTGTTCCAATCTGCATGGCCATAGCGTCTACTGCTTACCTTTCCTGGACTTCGATTCTTTCTGGGCCGAGGCTGCGGGTTTCGCCAGTGCAGCCTTGCGCTTCGGCTTCTCAGATCCCTTCGCTACCTTGCCGGGAGACGAAGCGGCCGCACGAGTTTTTGCCGGCGTCGCTTTCTTCGCGGGAGCCGTACTCTGTAGCTCGGCATCCGCAGCCGCCGCGGCAGGCTCATTCTCAGCAACGACCCTCGGAGGCCGGGCCGCAACCGCGGGTTCCGCCGGAATAATCCTGTACTCAGGCAACTCAGTCCACGCAGGGGCCCCCGGCGGCTCGACCACCTCTACCAGATGGGATATTTTTGCAACCAAGCCGTGGAAGTGGGCAGTGTCGGGCCGTTCAACCACCTGGTTCAAACGGTGCAGCCCGATGCTCCTGACGATCTCCTTCTGCTTTCGCGTAAACCCAATCCCGCTCCGGATCCACTTGATATGAATTGTTCCGGTTTTTTTTGGCACGATCTTTCTGCCTCCCTAAATTTCTTCCACTTGCTTCCCACGCAACGCAGCGACATCCTCAGTAGTCCGGAGGCTGAGGAGCGCCTCCATCGTGGCTTTGACAACGTTATGCGGGTTCGTCGTGCCGAGTGATTTGGTCAGAACGTTCTGAATTCCGGCAGCCTCCACCACCGCACGGACCGGCCCTCCGGCAATCACGCCTGTACCGGCTGCGGCGGGCTTCAGCAGGACCCTGCCAGCGCCGTAGTGGCCCACCACAGCGTGCGGAATCGTGGTTTCAGTAATGCGAACCTTGTGCAGCGATTTCTTGGCAACCTCGATTCCCTTGCGGATGGCCATTGGCACTTCTCGCGCTTTGCCGGTGCCAAAGCCGACGTAGCCGTTGCCGTCACCCACAACCACCAAGGCCGAAAAGCTGAGGTTCTTTCCGCCTTTTACTACCTTGGTGACACGATTGATGGACACGACCTGGTCTTTCAGTTGTAACGTACTTGGATCTATCTCAACAGCCAAATTGCGCTCTCCTTCGCGTTAAAACGTCAGTCCGTTCTGCCTGGCTTCGTCGGCCAGCGCTTTGACGCGCCCGTGATAGGTATACCCCCCCCGGTCAAAAACAACCCGGGCAATTCCGACATTCTTCGCGCGTTCCGCCAGCGCTTTTCCAACCACCTTGGCCGCCGCGATGTTGCCGCCACTCTTCAGGGTCTTGCGAATGTCCGCATCACACGTCGATGCGGATATCAGAGTACAGCCTCTGGCGTCGTCCACAATCTGCGCATAAATGTGCTTGAGCGACCGAAACACGTTGAGCCTTGGAGCTGACACGGCGCTCCTCACCCGGCGCCGGATGCGCTGATGAACTCTCTGGCGACGAACATTTTTTGAAACTTGAGTCAACATGCCGTCTGCTATTCCTTCCTGCAGCCTACGCCTTGGCAGCTCCTGCAGCCGCCTTGCCAACTTTCTTCTTCAGCCGCTCGCCGGTGTACCGCACCCCTTTGTTCTTGTAGGGATCGGGGGGCCGCAAGCCGCGAATCCTGGCAGCGGTCTGCCCCACCAGGCGAGCATTGACTCCCTTGATGACCAGGTGAGTCTGCTTTTCAACACTGACGGAAATTCCTTCAGGAATCGGGAAGTTAACCGGGTGGGAGTAGCCCAACGCCAGCACGACCGACTTGCCGCTTACCTCAGCGCGATAACCGATTCCAACAATGTCAAGGTGCCTTTCAAAGCCTTTGGTCACGCCTTCAATAGCGTTGGCGACTTCGGCGCGAACCAATCCTCGCAACGCCGTCTGGCCCTCTTTCTCCATCTGAGCCAGGTATGTCCCATCCTGCCTCTCGAGCCGAATCCCGCGCGGAAGAGGGACCTGAAGGGTCCCCTTCGGTCCCTTGACGGTCACAACATTTGCTTCCGCCTGCAGCGTCACGCCGGACGGGACCGCGATCGGCTTTCGACCAATTCTTGACATAAACCTTAGCCTTGCCCGAAGTTCGGGCCTACTCCACGTTGCAAAGAATTTCTCCGCCCACCTTGGCGTGGCGTGCCGCTTTGCCGGTCATCACACCCCGGGGCGTCGTCAGAATGTTCACACCCAACCCGCCAAGCACCTTGGGCACTTCACTGGACCCAACGTAAACACGGCGGCCAGGCCTCGAAACACGGCCAATCTTCGTGATCACGCTGCAGCCATTCGGCGCATAGCGAAGGAAAACCCGCAGGTTCTGCTTCTTCTTCTCTTCCGAGACCTTGTAGTTGCTGATATAACCTTCTTCTTTCAGCACCCGGGCAATCTCGATTTTCAATTTTGAGGACGGCATATCCACTCGTTGATGCCGGGCGCGAAGCCCGTTGCGAATTCGCGTCAGCATGTCAGCGACCGGATCAGAAACTGCAGACATATCGCTCCCGATTCAATTAGCTCGTCGCAGCTTTGTTACCTACCGCTACGACCGCTTTATTCAAATCCAACTACCAACTTGACTTTACAACCCCAGGGATGTCTCCCTGCAGAGCAAGCTTGCGGAAACAGAGACGGCACATCTCAAACTTGCGAAGATAGCCGCGCGGACGGCCACAGATGCGGCACCGGTTCCGGTGGCGGATCTTAAATTTCGGTTTCCGAACTAATTTTGCCATCTGGCTTGTACGAGCCACTGCTTATCCTCCTGCCTGCTCTTTCACGTCTTCCTGCGCAGCCTGGCGGCGCTGGGCTTCAGCGCGGAACGGCATCCCGAGATGTTTCAGCAGGGCCAGGGCCTCAGCATCGCTTCGCGCATCGGTTACAATGGAAATATTCATTCCCTTGACCTTCTCAATCTTCCCGTACTCCACTTCAGGAAAGACCAGTTGGTCCCGCAACCCCAGCGTGTAACTGCCCCTTCCGTCAAAAGCTCTTGTCGAGAGGCCGCGAAAATCACGTACGCGCGGCAGCGCCACGTTCACCAGGCGATCGAAAAACTCGTACATACGGTCACCGCGAAGCGTGACCATGGCCCCGATCGGCATGTTCTTGCGCAGCTTGAAATTAGCAATGGATTTTTTCGCCCTGGTCACCACCGGCTTCTGGCCGGCTACCTGTCCGAGTTCGCGCGTGGCAGCGTCCAGAATTTTGACGTTCTGGATGGCCTCACCCAGTCCCATATTCACTACAATCTTGTTCAGCCGGGGTACCGCCATGCGGTTTGGATACTTGAACTCTTTCATCAAGGCCGGAAGCACTTCCGTCTGGTATTTCTGTTTTAATCGCGCTGCCATAATCGCCTGGTCTTCCTCAATCTTCTAACTGTCGAGCACCTTTCCGCACTTGGTGCACTGGCGAACCTTCTTGCCTTTTTCGCCTCCCGCCATGCGCTGATGGCGGACCCTGGTAGGGCCGCACTCAGTACAGAGAAGCGCCACGTTTGACACGTGAATTGGGCCTTCCTTTTCCAGGATCCCACCCCGAATCTGCTTGGAGGGGTTCGGCCGCGTGTGGCGCTTGATCATGTTGGCATGTTCCACAAAAACCTGCCCCTTGCGCGGCACTACGCTCAACACGCGCCCCGTCTTGCCTTTATCGCGTCCGGCAATCACCTGGACCTGATCATTCTTGCGGATATCCAGCGCCACTCCCATTACAGGACCTCCGGAGCAAGGGAAACAATCTTCAGAAACTTTTTCTCGCGCAGTTCGCGGGCCACCGGTCCGAAAACACGAGTCCCCACCGGCTCCCCGGTGTCGTTGATCAGCACCGCGGCATTTTCGTCAAACCGGATGTAACTTCCATCCCGCCGCCGCTGCTCTTTCCTCATGCGAACAATCACCGCCTTCACAACCTTTCCTTTCGGGACAGGGCTTTCCGGCGCAGCTTCTTTCACAGAGGCTGTAATCACGTCGCCCAGCCCGGCCTGCAGCCCCACGCTTCCGCCGAGGGGCAGGATGCAGGAAAGCTTGCGGGCGCCGGAATTGTCGGCCACCTGCAAAATCGTACGCATCCCGATCATGCGTTTTCCTCCGGCATCAGGCCGACTTGAACGGCCTTGGAAATAACCTCCACCACCCGCCACCGCTTCCGCCGGCTGAGCGGACGGGTTTCCTCAATCCGCACCGTATCGCCGGGCTGACACTCACCCCTCTCATCGTGAACCAGAAACCGCTTCGATTTACGGGTGACTTTCTTGTAAAGAGGATGCATTATGCGTCGATCAACAGTCACCACGACGGTCTTCTGCATCTTGTTACTGCTGACCACTCCGATTTTTTGCTGCCGCGTGTTATTCAGCATTACCCATCGTCCTTGTTGCTATGCCCTGATCTTTCCGTCAGGATTCCTTCTGAGCGCCCAGCCTCAGGTCCCGCTCCCGCTGTACCGTGTGCACCCGGGCGATTCCTTTTCGAAGCTGTCGGATAACAGGCAGAACGTCACCCTGCCCGCCGATCAACTGGAACCGAAGTTTCAGCATCTGCTGGCCGAACTGGACTCGATTCGTTTCGAGCTCTTTGTCGGTCCACTCCCGCATGTTCTCGGCGGGCCATTTCCACTTCTTGTCCTTTTCGAGCTTCACGCCATGGACTCCTTCATACGATCAATGCGCCGTTTCCAGCCGGGTTACAAACCGCGTTGGCAGAGGCAGCTTGTCACTCGCCAGCCGGAACGCCCGCCGGGCTTCCGCCTCTGGCACGCCTTCCATCTCAAACAGGATCCGGCCGGGCTTCACGACGGCAACCCAAAACTCAGGCGCGCCCTTCCCTTTACCCATACGAGTTTCGGCAGGTTTCTTGGTCACCGGCTTGTCCGGAAAAACGCGAATCCACAACTTTCCACCGCGTTTGACAAAGCGCATGATGGCCACTCGGCTGGCCTCGATCTGGCGGTCCGAAATCCATCCAGCTTCAAGCACCTTCAGCCCATAATCGCCGAAGGAAACCGTGGCGCCCCGCCAGGCCTTCCCAGCCATCCGGCCGCGCTGCTGCTTCCGGAATTTCACCTTGCTCGGCATCAACATAAGTCATTCACCTTCAATCCCATGTACGGGGGACATCGGCTGGATTCAGGCAACCGGGCGGTCGACATTCTCAGCCTTTGGTGTCGGCCGGCGCCGCTGCTCAAGAATCTCGCCGTTATAAATCCAGCACTTCACGCCGATCACGCCGTAAGTGGTCCTGGCTTCCGCCAGTCCGTAATCGATGTCAGCCCGCAGCGTGTGCAAGGGAAGCCTTCCCTGCAGATACCATTCCGTCCGCGCAATTTCCGCCCCGTTCAATCGCCCACCAACCCGCACCTTGATCCCCTTGCACCCAAAACGCAGCGCGGAGTCCACAGCCTTTCGCATCGCGCGTCGGAAGGCAACGCGCTTTTCAAGCTGCAGGGCAATCGATTCCGCCACTAATTGTGCGTTCAGTTCAGGCCTGTGAACTTCCTGAATATTAATCGGCAGCACCTCGCGGCCCGTCCTTCTTTGGACTTCCTGGCGGAGGCGGTCAATTTCCGCTCCTTTTCGTCCGATGATGATGCCAGGACGCGCCGTATGGATCGAGATTTTCAGCTTGTTGCCCGGACGTTCCACTTCAATTGAAGACACGCCGGCGCTTTTCAGCTGGGCCTTAAGCTGCCGCTTCAGTTTCAGGTCTTCATGAAGCAGGTCCGCATAACCCTTCTTGGCAAACCATCGCGACTTCCACGTCTTGATGTTGCCAAGACGAAAACCGTATGGATGAACTTTTTGACCCACCAACAACCTCCTCAGTCGATCCCCATGCCGTCCTTCTGAATCATCGCGGAGGAGGACGGCCGCTCCCCCAAAGCGTTACTCCTTCGGCTCCGGCGATTCAACCACCAGCGTGATGTGGCTCATCCGCCGCTGATACCGATAGGCACGACCCATCGGAGCCGGCCGGATGCGCTTCACCCTCGGGCCTTCATTCACGTAGGCCTTCGCAACCACCAGTTCATCGACATCCACCGAATCTGACTTCTGCTCAGCATTGGCAATTGCAGACTCGAGGACCTTCAGCACTTCCTGCGCCACACGCTTCTTGGTAAAGCGAAGAGTATCGAGCGCCGCGTTCACGTTCTGCCCTCTGACCAGGTTGACAACCAGCCGGGCCTTCTGCGGCGAAACTCTCAAATACTTGCTTGTTGCTCTCGCTTCCATGGTTGGTTCCAAACCCTCGATTCTCGATTCAAGCCGCTGGCCTTGGAGCAGGGGCCGGAGATGCGGTGCGTTCAGTCGCCGCTTTCACGCTGTGCCCCTTAAACGTGCGCGTGGGGGCAAACTCACCCAGCTTATGCCCCACCATATTCTCGGTGACATAGACGGGGATAAATTTCTTGCCATTGTGGACAGCAATCGTATGACCGACCATTTCAGGAACGATCGTCGAACGCCTCGACCAGGTTTTGACCACCTTCTTTTCGAACCGCCGGTTGAGCAGTTCGATCTTCTTGATGAGGTGATCATCAACAAAAGGCCCCTTTTTAAGCGATCTCGCCAACCTTCCCTCCCTATTTCTTCTCGCGCCGCCGGATAATGAACCGATCAGTCCGCTTGTTCTGGCGCGTCTTGTATCCCCGCGTGGGCTGGCCCCATGGCGTCACAGGGTGCCGGCCGCCGGAGGTCTTCCCTTCTCCTCCGCCGAGAGGATGGTCAACCGGGTTCATCGCCACTCCGCGGACCGTTGGCCGTATTCCCTTCCAGCGTTTTCGCCCGGCCTTGCCGATTGTGATGTTCTCGTGATCGAGGTTGCCCACCTGGCCGATGGTGGCCACACAATCAATGTGAAGGCGCCGAACCTCCCCTGATGGCAGCCGGACCTGAGCATAATCACCTTCCTTGGCGACAACCTGCGCGCTGCCGCCGGCGCTCCGGACAAGCTGTCCGCCTTTGCCCGGGCGAAGTTCCAGATTGTGCACCGTGGTCCCAAGGGGAATATTCTTCAGGGGCAGCGAATTGCCCACGACAATGTCGGCCTCGGGGCCGGCCAAAACCTGGTCGCCCACCTTCAATCCCTGTGGGTAGAGAATGTAACGCTTCTCACCATCCACGTAGTGCAGCAACGCGATAAACGCTGAGCGGTTCGGATCGTACTCGATGGTGGCCACTCGCGCCGCAATTCCCACCTTGTCTCTCTTAAAGTCGATCACACGATAATGCCGCTTGTGCCCTCCGCCCCGGCGCCAGATGGTGATCCTTCCCTGGTTGTTGCGCCCGGAGATGCGGTCTTTTGGTTCCAGAAGGGGCTTATGCGGCGTCGAGGACGTCAGCTCTTCAAAGCTTGATCCGGTCTGGTACCTTCGTG
This sequence comes from Terriglobia bacterium, assembly GCA_035712365.1. NCBI lineage: Bacteria > Pseudomonadati > Acidobacteriota > Terriglobia > Terriglobia bacterium. The sequence goes on along the minus strand of DASTAW010000038.1, from coordinate 2,520 downwards.
TTTTTGTGTACGGTCTGTAGGTTTTAATTCCCATTGTTCCGCTCACCCTTGAAGCAGCATATTACACGGTCTCCGCGTACTCAGGAACCCGGGTCCCCTCCTTCAGTTTGACGTAAGCCTTCTTCCAGTCCGGCCGCCGTCCGCTAGTCCACCCGCGCCGGCGCAGCTTCCCCCGGAAGGAAGCCGTTTGGACCGATTCGATCTTGTCGTGAAGCTCCACAAACATCTCTTCAACGGCCTGCTTGATTTCGTTCTTGTTGGCAGTGCGGTCCACCTGAAAGCAGAGGGTTCGCGAGGCATCCTTTAAGCCAACACTCTTCTCGGTAATGATGGGTTTGCGAAGAATCTGCTGACCCGTCTTCTTCATCGCAAAGCCTCCTGCAATCTCGTCAACGCCCCTTCAGTAATCAGCAGCCGGTCGTGGCTGAGGATGTGGTACGCTTGAACGTCGTGATGCCGCACCAGGTCGCAACCGGCGATGTTCCGGGAAGATAATTCCAAGTTGCGGTCTCGCGTGTCATTCACCACCAGCGTTCCAGGCCCAACATTCAACTTGCCAAGGGCTGCGACAAATGACTTTGTCTTGGGCTGCTGAAGGCTCAGGTGGTCCACCACCGTCATTTTATTGTCCTGGAACTTCGCCGCCAGGGCCGATCGCAGCGCGCCCGCCAGAATCCTTTTCGGAAGCTTGATCGCGTAATCGCGCGGCACAGGCCCATGAGCAATCGATCCGTGGCGCCACAAGCTGCTCCGTATACTGCCTGCCCGGGCGCGCCCGGTTCCCTTTTGCCGCCAGGGCTTCTTGCCTCCGCCGGAGACTTCGCCCCGGCTCTTGGTTGAGTGCGTGCCCCCCCGCTGACCGGCCAGATAGGCCCGAGTCGCCTCCCAGAGCAGGCTGCCATTCGGCTTCGAGGCAAATACCTCATCCGCAAGCTCAAGGTCTTTCACCTTCGCCCCTTCCAAGTTTTTTACTTCCACTGTTGCCATGTGGCTGACCCTTTTTCTATCCGCAGCCTCGCCCAACTCTACTTGTGCGGGGCCTTCGCCTTTCGAACCATGATGTAGCCGCCGTCGGGCCCCGGAACAGCGCCCTCGACCAGAATGGCGTTATCTTCCGGCAGGACCCGCACCACGCGAAGATTACGCACCGTGACTTGGTTGACGCCCATGTGTCCCGCCGCGCGCATACCTTTGAAGACCCGCGAAGGGTATGAGGATGATCCAATAGAACCCGGCGCTCGATGGAACATCGATCCGTGCGCCGCGCCACCTCCGCCAAAGTGATGCCGCTTGTGAAACCCGGCAAATCCACGGCCCTTGGAGGTGCCAATCACATCCACGGTGTCGTTGGCCGCAAAGATGTCCGCAAGTACCTTATCCCCAACCTTGATATCTGCGGATTCCTCATCCAATCTCACTTCCCGAAGGAAGCGGGCCGGGTTGGCGCCGGCGCTTTTAAAGTGCCCTTCCTGCGGCTTAGTAACCCGCCGGGGAGGGGGAACCTCCACCAGGCCGATCTGGGCCGCTTCATACCCGTCATTTGCAGAGGTCTTCCGCTGGATCACGACGCAGGGGCCCGCCTTCAGGACGGTCACGGGAACCACATCCCCGTTTTCCCCGAAGACCTGCGTCATCCCCAGCTTCTTACCCAGAATCGCCTTCAGCATATTGACTTCGCCGCACTAGAGTTGCGATCGAGCCGATACGTGGCCCGGCCAGGCAACTACTTTGCGTGCTCCTTCCCGAATGCTTTGATCTCGATGTCCACACCGGCGGGAAGGTCCAGTTTCGTCAGCGCGTCAATCGTCTGCGCTGTCGGCTCCAGAATATCCACCAGCCGCTTGTGGGTTCGGATTTCAAACTGTTCGCGCGACTTCTTGTCCGAGTGGGGCGATCGAAGAACGCAGTATTTATTCTTCACCGTAGGCAGTGGAACGGGTCCCGCCACCTGCGCCCCGGACCGCTTGGCGGTTGAAACAATATCCGCCGCCGACTGGTCCAGCACCCGATGATCGTAAGCCTTCAGACGAATTCTAATTTTCTGATGAAGCATTTTCACTCGCTTATTGAATGACATCGGTTACGGAGCCGGCGCCGACGGTATGGCCGCCTTCGCGGATGGCGAACCGCAATCCCTTCTCCATGGCGATCGGCGTAATCAGCTCGATCTCCATACTTACGTTGTCCCCCGGCATCACCATTTCCGTCCCCTGCGGCAGCGTCGCCACTCCTGTCACGTCCGTCGTCCGGAAATAAAACTGCGGCCGGTAGCCCGAGAAAAACGGCGTGTGCCGTCCTCCCTCTTCCTTGGTCAGAATATAGGCCTCTGCCTTGAACTTCGTGTGCGGCGTGATCGATCCCGGTTTCGACAGCACCATCCCGCGCTCCACGTCATCCTTTTCCGTCCCCCGCAGCAGAACGCCGATGTTGTCCCCCGCCTGCCCTTCGTCCAGCAGCTTTTTGAACATCTCCACGCCCGTCACCACCCGCTTGAACGGCTCCGGCCTCAATCCCACAATC
>DASTAW010000037.1 GCA_035712365.1 Terriglobia bacterium | reverse complement strand
ATCGCAAACTGGAGCAGATTCACGCCCTGGCCGACCGACGCCTCAGCCCCAAAGCTCCAAATTCGTCTCAAAGCTCGGTTACATTTTAGATGGCGCGACATGTACAACCCAAAGTTACTTTCTTAAATGGCTTGATAGGTGCATTACATGGAACCGCCAGCGCTGATCCGAAAGCCGGGTTGGGAAGATGCCTGGGCTACAGCGCGTCGTCGCAACGTTTTTTGACCAGAAGTCGCGCGCGTTGCTATAATACTCGGCGGTCGGGAAGGAGTTGACTTTGCCCCTCTACGAGTATCGATGCGAAAAATGCGGCGCGCGAGTTGAAAAGATCCAGAAGTTCAGCGACCCGCCGCTGGCCATCTGCGAAAAATGCGGCGGAGAGCTTACCCGCCTGCTGTCCGCCCCTGCAATTCAATTCAAGGGGAGTGGCTGGTACGTGACGGATTACGCCCGAAAATCGAAATCCGGTGATACCGGGAAATCCGATGGCGGATCGGATGGTGGATCTGCCGCAAAGCCTGCCGCTTCCGCCGGGGATTCCCCCGCCAAGAGCAAACCTTCCGATTCCAAGACCTCCCTAAGCAAGTAAAATCGGCCAGACAGGGGTTTGTGCGGTTGGGAAGCTGGGTTCGTCCCGGCTTTCAGGAACGTTTGAGGAGCGTCGGGACCCGCAAAATACGCCTCGCGGTCCTGCGAGAAGACAAAGGACGTTATCCGTCCGGCCACGCGCCCAACAATCGCCTTACGACGACAAACTCACCCAGGTGGTAAGCATTGTGGTCTGCCACGAGGAGCGCTTCACGCAGGATCGTCTGCCCGTCGCCATGCGGAATGGCGGCGTAAAGGTCAGTCCTCGGGTTGGAAACGAGATTTTGCATTTCCTTGAGATCACGCCGAAAGGATTTGACGGAATTTGCCCAGGCAGCAGCATTGGGAGGGCCGTCGCTCGCGGGCCAGTAGCCGCGGGGGAAATCAGGCGAAACGTGACGGGGATTCCTGCTGAACTCCAAGATGTCCCACTGCGCGATGCGCATGTGCTCAAGCAATCGCCACGGCGTGTAAGGGATGCGCGGAGGCCGGGCGCCGCGCAATTTCGCGGGAAGGCGGGCCATGGCTGTATGAAAATCGATGTGGGCGCCGCCGCCGCGAAGCAGGTAGAGCACATGTTCGCGCAAAGCGGCTTGTCCGTCTTGCATATTTTCTTTCTCCTACCCCCACTGAATAAGCAGCCGGAGACGAAGGTGCAGCCAGGCCGGGCAGCCAGGAAACGTCATAATTGCAATGACTTGAGATACTTTCTGAACTGCTGGCCCATACTCGGCTCCTTCAGCGCGTACTCCACGGTTGCCTTCAAGAAACCGAGTTTATCACCCGCGTCATAACGCTTCCCTTCAAAAATAAAACCATAGATCGGCTCGTCCTTCAGCAGGTTCTTCAGGCCGTCGGTCAACTGGATTTCCCCTCCCTTACCCCGCTTTGTAGCGCTCAGCTTCTTGAAGATCCTGGGCGTGAGAATGTAGCGGCCGATGATCGCCAGATTCGAAGGGGCGTCGGCCGGTGAAGGTTTCTCAACCAGGTCTTTTACCTGGAAGAGCCGGCCATTCCATTTGGAGTTGCGCACCGGTTCCGCAGCGATGATTCCGTAGCTCCCAACATTTGCCTTCGGAACGCGCTCGATGGCCAGAATGCTGGCGTTGAATTCCTCGAACACTTCGGTCATCTGCTTGAGGCATGGAACCTGGCTGTCGATCACATCATCTGACAGTACCACCGCGAAAGGCTCCTCGTCCACGATGTCGCGCGACATGAGTACCGCGTGCCCCAGCCCTTTTGGATATTTCTGCCGTAGATAAACGACATTGCACAAAGAGGAGATTTCCCGGACCTGTTTCCGCAAAGGTTCTTTCCCGCGCCCTGCCAGCTCATGCTCGAGCTCGGCGGAAACATCAAAGTGATTTTCGATTGCGCTCTTGCCACGTCCGGTTACAAAAATGGTGAGCGAGATGCCTGCTGCAGCAACCTCTTCCACCGCATATTGCACCAGGGGTTTGTCCACAACTGGCAGCATCTCTTTGGGTTGTGCCTTGGTTGCTGGCAGGAACCGAGTACCCAACCCGGCCACGGGCAGCACAGCTTTCCGAACTTTCATCATCTTCTCCTGAGGGGCTGTTGCATCGCGTTGTCAAAAATTTCAGTCTACAGCCTTTGCAAGAAACCAGTCAAAGCACCGGAAGGCATGGCGCGGTGGGTGCGCATGTTCTTAGGCGTCAGTCGGACGGCACTTGCACCTGCTGCTCGCGTGTTAAGATAACGGTTTATGAATGTACTGGGGATCGAATCCAGTTGTGATGAAACGGCTGCGGCTGTCGTAGCCGATGGTACGCGCATCCTGTCAAACGTCGTTGCCTCCCAGATCAGGATTCATGAAAGGTTCGGCGGCGTCGTTCCGGAGCTCGCCTCTCGCGAACACCTGAAAAAGATCGCTCCCATCGTCGATGAGGCTTGCCGCCAGGCCGGAACCACTCTGGATGAAATCGAGGCGATTGCCGTCACGGAAGGCCCTGGTCTCATCGGCTCGCTGCTTGTGGGACTGGTTTACGGCAAGGCGCTGGCGCTTTCGCTAGGCAAACCGCTTGTCGGAGTCAATCACCTCGAGGGTCACATTCACGCGGTCCTGCTCCACAACTCGATGGAGAGGCAGGCCGGCAAGCCGGTTCCTGCCGCTGGATTTCCCAACATCACCCTGGTAGTTTCCGGCGGCCACACCGTCCTGTATCGCGTGGAATCGGTTTCTTTACCGGAAAGCGGCGGCACATCATTCTCTTACAAAACTCTCGGGCAGACCCGAGACGACGCAGCCGGCGAGGCGTTCGACAAAGTTGCCAAGCTCCTCGCCCTCGGCTACCCCGGCGGGCCTATCATCGACCGGCTGGCACGCCACGGCAAAGCTCGCGCGTCTGAATTTGGCCGAGTCCGGATGAAGGGTAACCAGCTCGATTTCAGTTTTTCGGGGATCAAGACGGCTGTTCTCTATCGCGTGCGCGGAACTCCACTCACGCGGGAGGCAGAAGAACGCCGCGGCTGGCGTGACGCATTACCCGATGCCGCAACGCCCGATGAGGTACGCGCCCACTGTTCACAAGACACACTCGACCTCGTGGCGAGCTTCCAGGAGGCTGTGGTGAGCGATCTGATCGAGCGTAGCGTTGTCGCTGCAACCGTCGCCGGAATTCATACCATCTTCGTATCCGGAGGTGTTGCTTGCAATTCTCTGCTCCGGGAACGCTTTGCACAGGTCGGGGTCCGGCGCGGATTCAACGTATTTTTCCCTTCTCCAGGTCTTTCCACCGACAACGCCGCAATGATTGCCGCCGCTGGATACTACAAGCTGGCCGCGGGCCATCGCGACGGCGCTTCTCTGAACGCCCACGCAACGTTTCCCCTGAGTTCGACCGCGTCTTAGAACACCTGCCCCTTTGGCGGGCAACTTCGGCCGGCAGCCCGAGGATGATCGACGGACGCACCAACCGGGAGGGCGGCCACTTCCACCTGCCGGGACTTGGCATTTTTCTGATAAGCTTTCGGTTTGATTCGGCCCGCTCACTGCGGGTGAGCTTGCGCTTTCGTAGCCGCTCGCCGGATCCGCTGTGGACGAATAAGGACGCTCATGCACGTTGGCGTTGATACAGGGGGAACGTTCACAGACTGCGTTGTCGCAGATGTCCGCGGTGTCAGAGTCGTCAAAGTCTTTTCTGGCTCTTCCGCATCACGGGACGATGCCAGCCTGGCAATTGTGGACGGTGCCAGCCGCCTGATCGCAGACACGCCTTCCACATCCCTCGATATCATCCACGGGACAACGGTCGGAACAAACTGTCTGCTCGAACGGCGCGGAGCGCGGGTGGCGCTGGTCACCACCAACGGATTTGAGGATCTGATTGAGATCGGACGCCAGGCACGCTCCCGCCTTTATGACTTCGACGTACGCCGCGATCCTCCGCTGGTCCCGCGCCAAAAGCGTTTCGGCCTGCGGGAGCGCATTGCACCTGACGGCAGCGTTCTGGCGAGACCCTCCATGCCTGATCTGCGCAGGCTCCGGAACAGAATACTGCGTTCGGGCGCCGAATCCATCGCCGTTTGCCTGCTATTTTCATATTCAAACCCTGCAAACGAGATGCTGGTTGTTCGCGCGCTTCGCCAGCTCAATCTTCCACTCTCGATCTCTCATCGAATCCTGCCGGAATTCCGCGAATACGAGCGGCTCTCAACGACCGCGATCAACGCGTACCTGATGCCCAGGACCGGGTCCTATCTGGCGCGACTGGAAAGCAAGGCCGTTAAGAAGTTTGCTTTAAAATCCAAAACAAGCGGACCGGCCGGCGGGCGCGCGGGCGTCCGTGTTTTTGTGATGGAATCAAACGGTGGCATCACGACAGCACGCCACGCTGCGCGAGAGCCGGTCCGAACGATTTTGTCGGGACCTGCCGGTGGTGTTGCCGCTGCGGTCCGGCTCGCGAAATCCTTTGGAATTCGCCAGGCGATCAGCTTCGATATGGGCGGGACTTCAACCGACGTCTGCCTGTTTGAGGGCCGCGCCCGCATCACCAAGGAAACGACGCTGGCTGGGCTTCCGGTAGCGGTCCCGGTGATTGATGTTCATTCGGTAGGAGCGGGCGGCGGATCGTTGGCCCGCATTGATGCCGGCGGCGCGCTGCGAGTGGGTCCCGAAAGCGCTGGAGCTATGCCCGGGCCGGTCTGCTACGGGCGCGGCGGGCACCGGCCGACCGTCACGGACGCGAATCTCATTCTTGGAAGGATCGATCCAGACAATTTCCTTGGTGGCACTTTCCGCCTGGACCGGCGGGCGACCGAGGAAGCATTTGAGAGATTCATCCGTGAAGAAAACAGGAAGTCCCCGTCTGCAGCGAGAATCCTCAAAAGCCCGCGTGAGCTTGCCCGCGGGATTATTGCTGTGGCCAACGCCAGCATGGAGCGGGTCCTTCGGGTCATTTCTGTCGAGCGCGGCCATGATCCACGCGACTTCTCGCTGATCGCTTTCGGCGGGGCCGGCGGATTGCAGGCCGCGGACCTTGCCCGTTCGCTCGGAGTGGCCAGGGTCATTATTCCCCAGAATCCGGGGACGTTTTCGGCCCTCGGTATTCTGCTGTCAGACGCTGTTAAAGACGTTTCGCAGTCACTTCTGATGCCAGTCCCAATCGAGATTGCGCGGGGACGTTCGAGTGCATTGCGGTCGTTTTGCAACAACGTTGCGCAGCGCTTCCAGCAGCTCGAGCGAGCGGCCCGCAAGGAAATCCGGCGCGACCATTTTCCACCCGGTAGAATACAAATCGAGAAGTACCTTGAGGTACGCTATGCTGGCCAGTCGTATGAGCTGATGGTCCCCTTCTCTCGACGCTTTCCGGCCGATTTCAAAAGACTGCACGAGAAGACGTATGGATACACTCACGGTCACAAGCCGCTGGAGGTTGTCAACCTGCGCTTGCGGTTAACACTCCCATTCGCCGGCCATCACGCTCCCAGGCGTGCCAGTCGGAGACCGAACCAGCCCGTTGACAATGCATTGCTGAAGGAAAAGAATGTCTGGTTCGGCAATCGCTTTCACCGAACTCCACTCTATGAACGGGGTCGGTTTCAGGCCGGCATGCGATTCGAGGGTCCCGCTGTGGTGGCGGAATACAGTTCCACCACTGTTGTACCACCCGGCTGTAGGTGCAGCGTGGATCGCGATCTGAACCTGGTGCTCACTCATAATGCGAGCTGATCCGGCAGAACTCGAAATCTTTAAGAACCTCTTCCACTCCGTGGCGGAAGAGATGGGCGCTGCCTTACGCCGTTCGGCTTTTTCTCCCAATATCAAAGAGCGCCGTGACTATTCCTGCGCGGTGTTTGACGGCCGCGGCGACGTCGTGGCTATGGGAGACCACATGCCCGTCCATCTGGGCTCCATGCCCAGGTCCGTGGCCGCGGCCATCGAGAGCCTACCCCTCTCCCGCGGTGACATTGCCGTGCTCAATGATCCTTTTGCCGGAGGCACTCATCTTCCCGACCTTACATGCGTGATGCCGGTTTTCGCCGCAGGTCAGGCGAAGGCAACCCCGATTTTCTATGTCGCAAATCGGGCCCATCACTCCGACGTGGGAGGAGCGCAGCCTGCCTCAATGGGATTGAGCGAGGAAATCTATCAAGAGGGATTGCGAATCCCTCCGGTGCTTCTGACGCGTGGCGGAACACTCCAGAGGGATGTTCTGGCCATCCTTCTTGCCAACGTGCGCACTCCAACAGAGCGCCAGGGCGATTTAACTGCACAAATCGCCGCCTGCAAGCTGGGAGAACAGCGGCTCCTGGAACTGGCCCATAAATATGGCGCCCGCAAAATTAATTTCTACCTCGCCGCCCTACAGCGATACTCGGCCCGCCTGATGCGGAACGCCCTCAGCCAGATTCCCGATGGCGTCTACGCCGCCGAAGACTTTCTGGACGATGACGGATATTCCGCCCGGCCCGTCCGGTTGAAAGTTCGGGTCGAGATTCGCGGCGACCACGCTACCGTGGACTTCACGGGTTCCGCGCCGCAGCGCCGTGGTGCCATCAATGCTGTTTTGACCATCACCACGTCGGCGGTTTTTTATGTTTTTCGCTGCCTGCTGGGCGAGCAGGTCCCCGCGTGCGCGGGCCTGCTGGAACCAATTGAAGTGGTCGCGCCTGCGGGCAGCGTGGTCAACGCCCGTCCTCCCGCCGCGGTAGCGGGTGGAAATGTTGAGACCTCCCAGCGTATTGTGGACGTTCTGCTCCGCGCCATGGCTCGCGCGCTGCCCCATCGGATTCCGGCGGCAAGTTCGGGTACCATGAACAATCTGTCATTCGGAGGGACCGACCCTCTCACGGGCGAACCCTTTGCCTATTACGAGACCATTGCGGGCGGCATGGGCGCTCGCCCTTCTGCTGACGGCTTGAGCGGCATCCACACTCATATGACGAACTCGCTGAATACGCCGGTGGAGGCCCTTGAATCGCACTTCCCGGTGCGCGTGCTGCGGACCTCGCTTCGGCATGGCTCGGGCGGCCACGGAAAATTCTACGGAGGCGACGGCATCATTCGCGAAATCGAATTTCTTACGGAAGTCCGGTGCAGTATCCTGTCCGATCGCCGCCGGTTTCCACCCTACGGACTGGCCGGCGGACAACCGGGAAAACCTGGAAAGAACACGCTGGCGGCGAAGGGCACGACACGCCGACTGCCCTCAAAAACAGTGATTACCGCTCCTCCCGGAAGTGTCCTGAAGATTGAAACTCCCGGCGGCGGCGGATGGGGCAAATTCTCCGCAGGCAAAGTGCGCAACAACGGATCTCGGAATTCTTAAGGAGAGATTATGGACAACGTTAATCGCAGGGACTTTATGAAATCCATCGCAGCAGCCGGGGCCCTGGCCGGGGTTCCGGCGCAAGCGGCCGAGCCGGATAGTGGAGAACCCGTCTTTCTTGCAACCTGGAAACACGGGCTGCCGGCGGTGAATCGCGCGGCCGAAGTCTTCCACCAGGGCGGGAGCCTGCTGGACGCCATCGAAAAGGGGATTAATATTCCCGAAGAGGACCCGGAGGTGACGAGCGTTGGTTATGGCGGTCTGCCCAACGCCGAGGGTATTGTGGAGCTGGACGCTGGCATTATGGACGGTACCCGTCACCGCGCGGGCGCCGTCTGTGGCTTGCGAGGGGTCAAGACCCCGATCTCAGTGGCCCGCCTGGTCCTCGAAAAAACCAGCCATACGACCATTGGCGGAATCGGCCTCCAGGAGTTTGCCCGGAACATGGGTTACCACCCTGAACAATTGCTGACGCCAAACAGCCTCAAGGCGTGGATGGAGTGGAAAGCCGATCCTCACCACCAGACCTTCTGGCTGAATCCTGAACATCATGACACGATTGGCGTGGTGGCGACGGACGGCAAGGGCCACCTCGTGGCCGGATGTTCCACTTCCGGACTGGCATGGAAAATTCCCGGCCGCGTCGCCGACTCTCCCCTTGTGGGCTGTGGATATTACGCCGACGACCGCGCCGGTGGAGCTTCTGCCACCGGTGATGGCGACCTGATGAGCAATTACTGCACCAGCGTCTCGATTGTACAGATGATGGGACGCGGCGCGTCTCCGCAGGAGGCCTGCGAGGACCTGCTTCGGGACATGGTCAAAGCAGAGTCCAGAAACAAAGAGGCGGCCTGCGCGGTCATCGCCATGAACACCCGCGGAGAGGTCGGCGCCGCTTCAATGAACGCCCAGTTCCATCTGCAATACGCGCTCTGGAAATCTGGCCAGGGCCAGATGCTGGAGTCCAAAGACGTTTTCTGAAGAATTGCGCGCTTCCGGGGAACGGCTGTTTGTATTGAGATCAGCCGGCGGTCAACTTTTCAGGTTGCGTAGCTCGACTCCCCACGGCGAGCATCCATGCCAGGACCAGCAAACTGACCACCAGACCTGCAACTCCATTCCAACGGAAAAATAGCGAAGGCTGCGACAGCAATTGCACGAGTGGCGCGGCAACTTGAATGCAGAAAATCGCCGCGATATACGCCAGAATGTTCATCCGGCAAAACCAGCCTGCAATCGCCACCGCCCCAAGCAGGGGGATAAAGGCCATTGCCCATCCGGCCACGTACTCCCGGAGGGAATGCGCGCCCGAGGGACCCAGGCTGACAAGCACCAGCAACGCGACCGGCCAAATCCACCAGGCCCGCCGCGACCATCCTGAGCGGGCCAGATAAATCAGAATCCCCGCCAACGCAGCGCCCAGCACGGTGTAAATAATCGCGTGCAGCACCACCGAAATCACCGGGAGTGACACATCCATCCGCCCGGCGAAGAGGCCGAAGGAAACCGGGGCAAAGGCGTGAAAGCGGTCGGAGATCAATGTATTCGCCCGTGAAACCCCCACTGCTGCGGCAAGGCTGAGCGCCAGAGCGATCACCGCGTCGCGCCGCCACACTCGCCGCGCTGCGCCTCTGAAAATCGACCAGGAAGCCGGATAGAAGCTGGTCGCCAGCGCCACGGCAAGCCAGATCACCAGTCCCATGAGCAGCGGACTCACCGCCAATCCGACCGCGACCGTGATCCAGAAATTGCTCAGGGAAATTGATGTTCTGTACTGCTCATACATGAGCGGAATAGCGTTTAGTTCACCGATAACCGTCAATCCTGCCAGCGCCAATCCTACCCATAATGAGCGGCGCCACGGGATTTTTCCCGCGCGCACCTGATTCACAAAAAACATGATCACCAACGCGAACAGAGCGACCCCAAGGAGGCTTTCAAGCCCGAGCAAAATGGAATTTCCCAGCCGCGATGCCTCGCGCTGCCGAATCCATTCTTCCGGCAGCTTGAAATACCGGGAAGTGCCAACCACCTGGTCTCCCGCAAGATCGACGGCAATCCGAAAATGCGCCTCTCCCACATTGAGCGGATTGTCAGGCTTCACCTGCCAGGTGAGCGTGTAGTCTTCCCGCGCCTCGCGCTTTTTCGATTCAGAGTTTTGCAGCTCGAAGTCTGAGAGACGATATCCTTTTTGCCGCAGGAAATTTTCTGCCAGCGAGCGGGCTGCATCGGGGGACGGTGTTGCGCCCGGCGCGTTCTCGTCCAGACTGTGCCGGTCACCAAATACCCGGTTGTCGGCGGGATCGACAAAAACCTCGTATTCCTCCTTCTGCATCGGCTTGAAGAAGCGGACATCCCAGAGCACCAGGCGGGTTGAGCGTCTATAAAGTTGCTCGGAATCCTTGACAGAGAGGTGTTCCAGGAAATACCGCAGCGTGAGTGGGTCAACATTTTCAACAAGCCAGGCTGCCTGGTGATATTCCTCCACCTTTGTACCCTTCCCAGCCAGATATGCGGTGGCCGAGTGCTTTGCAGCAGACCGCGCGAAATGGAGCGTAATATCCCGGCCAAATCGATAAGCCGGGATGAAAGCTGCCCCCACAAGGACCACAAACAGCAGCCCGGCTGCAAGAATGCGCGGCCTCTTGAAAGGCTGATAGCTTACGGATCCCTCGGTTTCCTCGACCAGTTCTCCCTTTGGGGCGCGCCTGATTCCAACGCTCTCATTGCTGAGGCCAGATTCATCAGAGAACGTTCCGCTCCTCAAGTAAGCGATCAAGGCGACCATCAGCGGAATCAGCATAATGCCGGCCGTCAGCCCGCCCGAGACTCGCAAGTAGTTGTTTGGAGAGCGCAGCAGAAGAAAGGCCGTGTACAGCGCATCTACTGAGTAATGCCAGATTAGCGTGGCGAAAATGCCAAATCGAAGCATGATGACGCCAACGATGATTCCAGCAACGCCCACCTCGATGCCTCGAATGAAAAAGGGCTGATTCGGATAGGCAGAGTGCAGAAATCCCCAGATAAACGCCGCCAGAATCAGTCCCGCCGCGCGTGAGCGGAAGATTTTTGCGAGAAAAGGGATTCCGAACGCCCTGAACTGCAATTCTTCTGAAACGGCGGGGAGAAAGCCCATCAGTAGCACAGCAGCCCAGGGAATTCGCGTGTTCAACAGGTTTGAAAATGGAATGTCAGCAGGCGCCCAGGCCCCCAGCTTGTCGGCCGCCAGGTAGAACACCGTCTGGTAGGCAAAAAAGAAGAACGTCATGGCAATGCCCACCACGTTCGCGATGAAGAAGGAACGCGACCGCAGGCCGCGCCAGGTCAGCGTGCGCCGCACCGATGCCAGGCCGCCAAGCCTCTCCCGGTAAACAGGTTCAGCACTGGCGACGAGCAGAAAAATCAATGCTCCCACGCCCAGGGCGCTCAAAATGGCATCGCGGAAATATCCCGCCATGAAGCTTGAATACGAATCGGTGGTGGAATAGCCAAACTGGCTGAGTGAAAAAGAATTCAGTTGCTCGAGAAAGTAAAGGACCGTTCCGACCATTCCAAAACCCGCTGCCATCCTGAGCGGAACGTCCCGGTCGCGCAAGCGGTTGACCAGGATCACCAGCATAGCCAGGCTTAGCAAAATCCAGAAAACCTGGTCAACTACTTGCGCGGACGTATTGCGGGAACGAAGGCCCTGGTAATCCCGGAGGTACTGATCGGGAATCTTGACAAATTCAGTGTAGCCCGCAACCTGGTCGCCATCCACCTCCACCTCAATGCGGTAGCTGCCGCTACCCAGCTCGACGTTCTTCTGCTTCCACGTAAAGCTGTAGTCCGCTCGCGCCGGCCGCTTTTCTGATTGAATATCAAGAAACTCGAGGCCCGAGAGGTCGCGGTGCATTGTAGTTTGTAGAAACTGTTGTGCTATTTGCCGCGCCTCGCCGGAACTCAGTGAGGCCCCCGGCGCCGCGTCACCGATCTCATGGTCAAAGCCCACCACATGGCCCTGCGTGTCAACGTCCACCCGGAACTCTTCCTTCTGCTGGGGCTTGAACCAGCGGTGTGACCAGCGCCACAAATGAATGGGACCGCGGGTCAACCGGTTCATTGCGGCCAGCCCTTGGGTGCGTTCGAGGTAGGTTTTGGAATCGTCGTCATAGGTAAAAATAGCGGCATGCCGATAGCCGCCGGTGCTGATGCCGCGAGACGAGAGAAAGTCCTGCGCAATGGTGAGCGAGTCTGCGCGGTTGACCCGCAGCGTGAGGGAGGCTTCAGGAAAAGCCAGGGAGAAGTACTTGATGCCGATCACCAGCGAGATTGCGGCCACCACGATGGCGACCAGGATGATCGTACGTTCGCGAGAGCCAAGTCTGACAGACATAGAAACCTCTGGACCATGGGGCAGGATTCAAACTGCATCGAGGATTATACCAATCGGAAGGTCAAACGGCGGAATTCGCATTGGGCCAAAATGCTTCCGTCGGCGCGCAGCGCCACCTGCCGCCTCTGTGGGCCCGGCTATTCGAGGTTCTTCACCATCACCCAAGCCGCCAGGCCATTGCTGTAATACCGCTCAATTTTCTCCAGCTTGCGGTAGCCGAGCGCCTCATAAAAACTCTGCGCCGCCAGGTTATCTTCCGCCGTCTCGAGGTAGATGATTCTCAGCCTGGCCTTGCACGCCCACTGCTCAGCCACTTTCATTAAGCGAGTACCCGTACCCTGGCGCCGCGCGCGCTTCACGACATCGATGGTAATAATATGCCCAACGCGCCCCGGTTCACGGTTCGCCACCAGAAAGCCAGCAATCGCGCCCTCGTCTTCTGCGACCCATGCCCTGGCCGAACGGAAACCGATATATCCCGCCAGCTCCTTCCGTGAGTAGGAAATCCCGGGGGGGAAACATGCCTCATCAATTTTGGAAAGGATTGGCAGGTCCGAAGGCTGAAATTCGCGAATCTCCATGGAAAACCCGCAAGGCGTTCACATTGGCAATCTGCAAGCCGTCACCACCGGAAATTGCCGGCATGCCCTGCGCAACCGGGTCCGTTTGAAGCCACGGCAGGATTTAGCGCAACAGCGGCGTTCGCATCGACTGGCATATCATCCGGCTGATTCCAGCAGGCGATCAATGTCCTCTTTGCTGTTATAGAGATAAGGCGACACCCGGATGCGTTGGTGCCTCAGACTGACTTCAACATGACGGGCCTTCAGTTCAGCGTAGGTCCTGTCGGTCGCATCGTCTGAGCCGCAGCGGAAGCACAGAAGGGGCGAGGGAAGCTGCAACCTGTCGGCGTTGGTCAGGATGTAGCCGCGAACCTGCAAGCCTTCCGCTGCCCGGTCAAGCAGCGCTGTGCAATGCGTGGTCACAGCGGGCACGCCAACCCCACGGACAAATTCCAGCGAAGCCTCCATTGCCGAAAGGTTGATAAAATTGGCCGTTTCGGGAGCATCAAAGATTCTGGCCGCATCCGCCAGCTTGAAGTCGTCTACCGGTAAGGCGTCAAAATCCTCCGCACCGTCCACAGACATCCAATTGACCACTTTCAACTCCAGACGGTCGAGCAGTTTTTCCCTAACATAAACGAATCCAGTTCCATAGGGTCCCAGAAGCCACTTGTAAGCGGCCACCGCCAGAACGTCAACGGGAAGTGAATGGACATTCAGTTCCATCGCTCCCACTCCCTGCGTGCCGTCCACAACAAACAAAGCGCCCCGCTCGCGGGCCAGTTGCCCCATCACAGCAAGATCAATTCGCCTTCCAGTTGAATAATTCACCCAATCGAGCGCCAGAATCTTCGTTTTAGAAGTGAAAGCAGCCGCGACGGCATCTGGATTCAGGGGGCGCTCGTGGTTCTTCAGCACGCGCACCTGCACGCCACGCCGCCGCATATGGAGCCAGGTAAAAAGATTGGCGGGAAAGTTATCGCCAGCAACAATTACTTCGTCTCCGGGCCCCAGTTGCAACCCGGCGGCCACTACGCCGATGCCCTGTGTCGCTCCGCTGGTCAGAGCGATTTCCTTCGCGTCGCTGCCGATGATCGCGGCCAGGTGGTTCCGAACACGCTCAGGCAGGGCGAAATATTCCGCCGGATCCGTGCGTTCCGGATGACATTTCTGATCGATAGCTTCATGCGCGCGCGCCACGGCTGCCAGGGGAAACACGCCCTGGTAAGCGCAGTTCAGATAGGTCGTCGCGCCAAAGTCAGCGAAGTGCGGGCGGTAGTCGTCCATCGATTAAAGTGTCACTTTGCAGGAAATGGCATCCAAAACGAGTGCAAGAGACCTGCGTCACATTTTTCAGCGTCTGGAGGCCGTGCGAACGCTGGCGTTCAGATGGTCAAGAATTTCAGTCGCCACCTGGTCCACGGCCTTCGAAAGGTCCGGCGGACCGTATGGAATACGAACAGCATCCTGCCAGATCGATTTTCCGCTCACCCGGTCGGTGATATAAATTTCAGCGTGCATCCGTTTCAGGCGCGGCAGGTCAAAGCAGGTTCCCCTCATAATCGCGTCGGCGTCATCCTCTTTGTCCACAACTTTCAGCCAGGAAAGGTGGGCGATGTCGTCCGAAAGTTTCTCGTCCAGGTTGTGATCAATCCGCTCCACGTAAACCTTGCGCATTTTCAGCAGCATGCCGGGGTCGGTCGTTCGCGTATTGCCGGGTTCTCCCAGAGAGGGGCGAGAAGGTCCGAGTGTCGGCGCTTGCTGGCTGAAAAGCGCTGGAGTTGACGTCAGGCATATAACCAGGGCCCAGATTAGACGCCGCATCACAAGCCTCCGTTGCAGAGTTAGTCCTAAGTTTAGCAGAAAGGCCCGAGTATGGATTTGTCTGGATGGAAAAAGTTGGTCTGCACAAAACAGAAGGTCGATTGTCAACCGACTGTTGTTGCCCTGTAAGAAATAGGCGCCCCCGGGACCAGCCGGCCGCCGCGCGGGCCGACAGCAGTAAAACCGCATCTCGGGAGGAATATTTTCGTCAGGCAATGAATCCACGGAAGCGTTCAGGCGCAACGGTAAATTCGGGGAAGACGGCTGCGGTGTCTTCAGCGCCCAAATGCCGGACAATAACCTCGGCGAAAACGTCGCGGAAATCAGTGGTCATAGCAAGGTCCCGGTCCTCATTTAGCTGGCCAGGCTTCAGACCGGGCCAGTCGCCGGAAACCTTCCCTCCCTTGACGCGCCCACCCAGCACCAGCATGGCGTTGGCGTGGCCGTGGTCGGTCCCGCGATTGCCATTCTCGCGCGCCGTGCGGCCAAACTCGGACATGGTGAGGACAACCACATCTTCCATCCTGTCGCCAAGGTCCTTGTGGAATGCCGCCAGCGCGTCGCCGAGATCCTTCAGGTTGTTGGCCATCTGACCTTCCACACCGCCCTCGTTCACGTGATTGTCCCATCCGCCCACATTCGAGAAGGCCACTTCAAGCCCGACGTCAGCTTTGATTAGTTGCGCCACCTGCTGAAGGTCCTGCCCCAACTTGCCGTGAGGATATTCGGCCCCATTGGCAGGCTGATAGTTTTCCGCCCCGATGTGCCGCAAGGTTCGAATAGCCTCGAACGTTTCAGCCGCCGCGCCCGCGAAGAGCGGGTCCCGGCTCGAAGCATACATCTCCTCGAATGCCAGCTCTTCGGCGGCGGGCGTGGCAGGCTGGAAGGGTGGCGGGTCAGGCCGGCCCAGCAGGCGGAAGTTTTTGATCTGCTCGATCACCAGCGATGACGCCTGGCCGGCCAGCGTTCGCGGCATGCGTGGGGCAACGGCCACCGCTCGGAAGGGAGTGGCTTCGGCCTGCGGCTTTGCAGCCAGATAGCGGTTCAGCCAGCCATCCTCGGTCGATTTCACTCCCGGCGTCGCCGTTTCCATGTAATCCTGGGCGTCAAAGTGGGAGCGCGTGCTGTTCGGCGATCCGACTGCATGAATAATCGCCAGTTGCCGGGCATCGAACAGCGGCTTCATCTGTGCCAGGCTTGGATGCAGTGCGAAGAAACCGTCCAGATCGATTGCCGCCGGCCCGGCGCCCGTGGCGGCGCGGGTCTGTGGCTCCGGAATGGCGATGGTAGGCCGCATCCAATAATAGTCTTTTTCTGCGAAGGGTATCACCATGTTGAGCCCGTCCACTGCGCCGCGCTGAAAGATGGCAACCAGGACCCTACGCCTGCGGCCGCTCGAGTCCAACGCGAAAGCCGTGCGCCGCATGAAGCTTGGAACACACCCCGCCCCGAATAGAGTCAACCCAGCCGACTTCAGGAAATAACGCCTCGTTACCGGCACGTCACACCTCGCGATGCTTCAATTCAAAATCAGGCATCGGCCTAGCGCCGCTGGAACTCCGGTGATGCCAGCAACAGCCCCGCAACGGTGGCCATTTCCGGCGGGATTCCCTCCGGTGTCGATGGCCCGGCTTCAAACTTCCGTCCCAGGCTACCCTTGCTCAGAACCGCTTCTACTGTTGATGGCGACACCGGCTCGCCCAGCAGACGTTCGGCGACCGAGGTTACCAGATCTGTGCCGCTTTGGCCGCCGTTCAAGGCCAGGAGATTGCCCAGCCGGACCTCGGTTCCAGGGAGCCGGCCGGTGGCCAGCAGCATGGAAAAGTTCAACCGCCACAGCAGCGTGCTGGAATTGATCCACGTGCCACCTCGGTCGGCGTAGCCTGATGGCGCCTCGTATTGAAACATCGGGTGGCCCATCCTGTCCAAGGCCGTGACAATAGGCAGACCAGCATCAGTATCGGCGCCCAGGGCCCGCAAGGCGCTGGCGACGTACTCGAGCGGCGACTTCACCTTGGCCCGATAGGCAGCAGGAGACTTAAATTCGCGCGAAGTCAAGATGGCGGCCACTACCTCGCGAATGTCGCCACGGGTTGATTCGAAAGCGCCGCTTGCACGGTCAATTACAGACTGCGGCGGATCGTCGGCAACAAATCTGCGGCACAACTGGGTGGAAATGAACCTGGCTGTCGAGGGATGGGGGGCCAGCAGATGCAGCGCTTCCTGGCCGTCTTCGATGCCGCGGCCGGCCGGGAATTTGTGCCCGAGCACGAGCTTGGGATGATAGTCGTGCATCCGCGGATTGAAAAAGAATTCCGCCGCGTATCGCGGCCGCCGTATAGTCCACCCGGTAAGGCAGCGCGCGACTTCAATCACATCCTGTTGCGTGTATCCGCCGTTGACACCCAGTGTGTGGAGCTCCATCAATTCCCGACCATAATTTTCATTCAGGCCGCGACTTTCCTTGGCATTTTTCAACTTCTGGCGGCGCACCCGAGGATATCGAGGCTGTCGGGAAAACGGTCCGCCGAATGGGCCTCGCCGCATCAAGGCCACCCGCTGGTGCTGGTCCCCTTCATTGGGTATTTTGCGGCCTTCCAGCCTCTCCACGTCTGCAAGAGGCGGCGCCGAGCTTCTCCAGTTGTCCAGATAAAAAAGCATGGCGGGGCTCTGTGCTGTGGCAGTAAGCAAGTCCTCAAACTTTCCCAGCGCATATGGCCGGATGGTGTCCCGCTCAAACGGGGTCAGCAGCCAGCGGTCGGGTCCCTTGAGGGCGTAAATATTAAAGTGGTTCATCCAGAACTGGACCAACACTTCTTGCAACTGCCGCTTACTGTA
The DNA here is from genome assembly GCA_035712365.1 of Terriglobia bacterium. NCBI lineage: Bacteria > Pseudomonadati > Acidobacteriota > Terriglobia > Terriglobia bacterium. The sequence goes on along the minus strand of DASTAW010000037.1, from coordinate 11,667 downwards.
AACCGCCCGCCACACCTCCTCCCTGGCAAGCTCCACCAGTACGCGACGCGGCCCCTCGAGGGCCTGAAGTCTCTGTTTCTCAAGCGTGGTCTGGCGGTCCCGGGGCGATTCAGGCTCCGTCGAATTTGGCTGCCCTGCGCCACTTGCGACAGCCGCCGGCTGCCGTCGCGCCGCGCCGCTGTTTGCCTTCCCTGCCTTGCGCGGCGGCGGATAATTTTCGATCAGCTCTGCGGAACTCATGGCGAGCGTAGGCAGTTGCAGCAGTCGCTTCTCGACCTCGGAGTCGTCAATTCCGGCCGGATCAAGCTGCTCCTGAAGAAGGGCCTTCAAACCAATCTCGCGGACACGTTCGAGATCACCCGGCGCTGGTCCAAACTCGCTTCGGTTCAGAACGTGCAAAATCTGCTGGTCATCTGGTGACATCATGCCCCGGCCTCTCTACGTCGCGGCGAGCGGGCTTATCGTCCTGGTTCTGCCTTCAGCAGGATCAAACCCCCAACAAAAGAAAAAGTTGCGCTGAATTATTGAGCCTGAGCTTCATCTACTACGGTATCCGCGGCATGGAGGTGAAAAGCAGACCTGCTGCCGGCCACGAAAGCCGGCCGGTCGCTGATACGAAACCTTCACCGTCAGGTTTATTCCCAGGGAGTGTTAATTTCCGTGCCGGCGGACATAGACGATGTAATCGGTTGCGGACGGGTTCCCGCCCGCTCCCCGGATTTCTGCGGCAATTTGCCCACGGTGGTAGGCGCCGTGCAGCACCAATTGCATCAGGATGTCCCGAATCGGGACACGAAATTCAGCCCCCTTGGTGTTGCGGTGGACAATATCTTCATCCAGGCGTTCAGGTCCCAGACTGCTAAGGAACAAATTCCAACGCTCGTGCAGCTCGCTGAAAGCCGCGCACGTTTCTTCCAGAGTCATGAACGGCCATGGCGCAGGAGGGGCACCGCCGGGCGCTTCCAAGCGCCCCAGCCAGACGCGCTGCGCTCCAACAATATGCCCGGCAATTTTGAGCGCCCGTTCATTGGTCGTGCTGAGGCTGGAGATGCTGCGGAGAGATTCCTGGTTGGCCCAGTGGTCATACTTGAACAGATGTCGGAATGAGTCCAGGGACTCCATACGATTTGCCTCCTCGATCTGGCCGATCAACGGCCCAGCGTGCCAGGCGGCGAACAAGCCCGACGCCTGCCCTATTTGGCTTCCTTCCAGTTCTTTCCAGTCCCCATATCCACCTTCAGAGGCGCCTTGAGCGGGTAGACGCCTTCCATTTCCTTTTGGATGATCTCCTGTGCCGCGTCCACTTCCTCCTCCGGCGACTCGAAGACGAGTTCGTCGTGGACGGTCAGGATCATCCGGGTTCCGAGCTTCTCCCGCTTGAGCCGATCGTGTACTTTCACCATTGCCAACTTCAGCAGGTCAGCGGCGGTGCCCTGCAACGGGGTATTCATGGCCTCGCGCTCGGCCCGGTTTCGCGCCACCGCATCCGGGCTTCTAATTTCCGGGATGGGACGCATGCGGCCAAACAACGTGCGGACCCGCTCCGTGGTGCGGGCTTCCTCGATGCGGGCTTCCAGGTAGGCTTGCACCCCTTCATAGCGCCTGAAGTACGCATCAATGTACTGCTGCGCTTCGGTCTTGCTGGAGCCGGTCCTGGCTGCGAGACCGAAGGAACTGAGCCCGTAGATCACGCCGTAATTGATCGCCTTGGCCATTCGCCTGTGTTCGTGGTTTTGAAGGGCCGGCGGGACGCCAAAAATTTCCTGGGCGGTGCGCGCGTGGATGTCCTCCCCTTGCGTAAATGCGTCTATCAGCACGGCATCGCCTGACATATGCGCAAGAACTCGCAACTCGATCTGCGAATAGTCCGCCGCAATCAGCAGCCGCCCCGGCTCGGCCACAAAAGCCGAACGGATGCGCAGCCCGAATTCCTCGCCGATGGGAATATTCTGCAGGTTGGGATTCGAGGACGATAACCGCCCCGTGCGGGACCCGGCCTGGTTGAAGCTCGTGTGCAGCCTGCCCGTTTCCTGGCTAATGTATTTCGGCAGCGCATCCAGGTAGGTGGATTTCAATTTCGCCCGCGTGCGATAGTCAATGATTTTCCGCGGCAGTTCGTATTCCTCCGCCAGCGACTCCAGCACCGTCGCCACGGTTGAATACTGTCCGCTCTTCGAAAGTTTTTTGCCGCCGGGCATTTTCAGCTTCTCGAAAAGGATTTGCCCCAGTTGCTTGGGTGAATCGATATCAAAGGGCCCTCCCGCCAGACCGTAAATCTGATGGGTCAGCTCTGTAAGCTCGCCGGCGAAGGCTTCGGACATGCCAGCCAGAATGGCCGGATCGATCTTCACTCCGGTCGCTTCAACGTCGGCCAGCACGCCGGCCAGCGGCAGCTCGATCTTCGAATAAAGGTCCCGCAGGTTTTCGTGCGAAACCTGAGGGCCCATCATCTCAGCGAGCTCATACGTATAGCGCGCTGCCAGTCCCAGAGATCTGTTGGGCTTTCGTCCCATGCGCAGGAGTGACAGTGATTCCAGCGTATGGCTGGTGGCCAGTGGATTCAGCAGATAGGAATAGAGCATTGTGTCGTGCGCCACAACGCCCACGTCAATCCCCTGCTTGCGCAGCATCATCCGGAAGAGTTTTGAATTGTGGACCGCGAGCGCTCGGCCATTTCCGGGAAGCACCGTCCTAATCGCTTCTGGCGACTTGCTTAAGAAATCCACCGCCATCACGGCGGAGCGCTTGCCGTCTGACAATCCAATTCCTGCCAGCCGCCCTTCAAATCCTTCATCTCCGTCTACATCGAACGCGATGGCCAGCGCCTCCGAATCCGGTATCGCCTTGAGCCACTTTGCCACCTCAGCGGCCGACCGAAGCTCTGTCGAGTCGTCGCCCACCTCCACCTCTTCCGCCCCGGCCTCCTCGAGAAGCTCGCTCAGTAGAGAAACAAAACCGAGTTCCTGGCACAACGCCCGGACTTCATCCACGTCATATTTCGAGGGCGTCAGGTTTTCCGGCCCGACCTCCAAAGGCACGTCGGTCCGAATGGTGGCAAGCTGTCGGCTCAGCAGCGCTTCTTCGCGAAAATCACGCAGAGCTTCCCGGTAACTTTGCCGCGAAACCTGCTCATAGCCATCGAGGGCGGCTTCCAGAGTTCCAAACTGGTTGATCAGCTCGGTGGCGCCTTTGGGGCCGATATAACTTCTCTTTTTCCCATTTTCCGTCTGGGCGGGTTCGCGGCCGGGCAACGGGCGTGCGCCGGGAATATTGTCACTGGAGTCTCCGGTCAAGGCCAACCAGTCCACCACCTGGCCGGGCTCCACGCCGATGATCTCCTTCACCTTCGCTGCGTCGCAAACCATCTCTCCGCTCGTTGATGATCGGGCCGGCTTGACGACTCTGACGTTGCCATCGACAAGCTGGAACAGGTCCTCATCTCCGGAAGCGATAAAGACTTCCGCGCCTCGACTGGAAGCCCGGCGGGCCAGTGTTCCGATCAGGTCGTCCGCCTCAAATCCCTCCATTTCAATCAGTGGAAGGCCCAACGCTTTGCAGAAGCGATGCACATAGGGAAGCTGGACCGCCAGTTCTTCAGGAAAAGGCGGCCGGTTGGATTTGTACTGCTCGAAAAGCTGGTCACGGAAGGTTGGGGCCGATTTGTCAAAAGCCACGCCAACCTTATCGGGCTTGTAGTCCTTCAGCAGTTTCCGCACGGTCCGCAGAAAGATGTAGATCGCTTTGGTGGGCATGCCGCTGGGCGACGTCAACGCGGTCTGCATCGGAGCATAGAATGCGCGGAACAGCAGCGACATCGCGTCAATCAGAACCACTCGCCCCGGTTTTGCCGTCTCAACCACGCAGTCCCCCTGATCAGCAGCCATTGTATCTTACAGCAAAAATGGGCAACAATCGGAATGAACCGCTGATCGTCAATCTGAGTCAAGTTGTTGCATTTTTGACACACCGCAAGAAACGCGGCTCTTGCTCCCTCTCTTTCAAATGATTGTTATAGCGCAACTTAATTGCAACTCTGGCCTTGGAACAGTTCTTGCATATACAATGCTGAGTTCCCGGAGGCCTTTTGAGTCGACAAAGCACCATCGCACGGCCTGCAACAACGGAGGGAATCGGTCTACACACCGGCGTCCCTGTCCATGTTCGACTGGCGCCCGCGCCAAGCGGCACGGGGATTGTCTTCAAACGGGTTGACCTGGACGGGTTCAGCATCCCGGCAACGGCCAGGAATGTGGCCCGAGTGAGTTACGCCACCAGCCTGATGAGGCAAGGCGTGCTCATCTCGACCACTGAACATCTGCTTTCCGCGCTCGCGGCATGCTCAATTGACAACGCCCTCATCGAAATTGACAACCTCGAAATTCCCATTATGGACGGCAGCGCCCTGCCATTCCTGAAGCTCATCCGGGAGGCGGGCGCCAGGCAGCAGCGCGCAGCGAAAAGCTGGGCGAAAGTCGTGAAGCCTGTCGAGATCGTGGACGGCCAGAAGCGCATTGCAATTTATCCCTCTGAAGAATTCAAAATCACTTACCGAATTTCCTTCAATCACCCTCTGATCGGCGAACAGGAACGCGCGTTCACCATGAACCAGTCTGGTTATGAACGAGGCATTGCCCCGGCCCGGACGTTCGGATTCATCGATGAGGTCGAGATGCTGCGCCAGAGCGGGCTGGTGCGCGGAGGCTCGCTCGAGAATGCGGTTGTTCTCACCAAAACCGGCGTGATGAATCCGGAGGGCTTGCGCTTTCCGGACGAGTTCTGCCGGCACAAGATTCTGGACCTCATCGGTGACCTGGTCATGTTCGGCCGTCCGCTGATTGGGCACATCATTGCTGACCGCGCCGGCCACGCCATGCACATCGCCCTGGTCAGCCGTTTGCTCCGCGAAAAGAGCGCCTGGAAACTGGTCCGGCAACCGCATGCCATGTCCGCAAAGTCCCCTTCCGAGGCTGCTGCCATCGCCGCCAGCCCGGTAGCCTGAAGTCCTCTCCTGCACGCCTGTGCCGCTATGGCCGCTCTTATGCCCATCTGATATACTCGCCTTGAGGTGAACCTGCCCTTTCCGAGAGCTCCCATGTCCACCGTAGATACTGATAAAGAATTCAGCGTTTTCGATTCAATGGCTGCCCGCTTCGACGTAGCCGCCCACAAACTCGACCTGGATGAAGGGCTTTTGAAGTACCTTCGCACGCCCAACCGCGAGATCATTGTTCACATTCCTGTCACCATGGACGACGGCAGGCTGGAAGTGTTCGATGGCTTCCGAGTCCAGCACAGCATTGCTCGAGGTCCCTGCAAGGGCGGCGTGCGATATGGCCCGAACGTCAGCCTCGACGAAATCCGAGGCCTTGCCGCCGAGATGACGTGGAAATGCGCGGTGGTGAATATTCCCTTTGGCGGAGCCAAGGGCGGCATCATTTGCGACCCGGAGCGCCTCAGCACGGGCGAGCTTGAGCGAATCACCCGCCGCTACACGGCTGAGATCCTCGACTATATCGGCCCTGAACGCGACGTCCCAGCTCCGGACATGAACACCAATGAGCAGACAATGGCCTGGATCATGGACACCTACTCCATGCACGTGCGCCACACCGTCACCGCCTCTGTAACCGGCAAGCCTTTCGGTCTGGGAGGATCGCGCGGGCGCCCTGCCGCCACCGGGCGTGGCTGCATGATCGTGACCGACCAGGCGCTCAAACGCTTTGGCCGGCTGCGCGAGCAAACCAGGGTGATCGTCCAGGGATTTGGAAATGTAGGTTCACAGGCCTCGCGGCTGATGCACGAAGCCGGTTACAAAATCATCGGCGTGGCAGACATCCACGGAGGTGTGCTAAACACCAACGGGCTCGACATTCCCCAACTGCTCGAATACTCAAAGGAAAACAAAACGCTCGCGGGCTTCCCCGAATCCGAAAGCATCGGCAACCAGGAAATCCTGGAGCAGGATTGCGACATCCTGCTTCCCGCGGCCACCGAAAATGTCATCACCAGCAACAACGCCAGCCACCTTCGCGCGCGCATTCTCGTGGAGGGCGCCAACAGTCCCACCACGCCCCCAGCCGACGATATTCTGTTTGACCGCGGCGTCTTTGTAGTGCCAGACATTCTGGCCAATGCCGGTGGCGTCACCGTTTCCTACTTTGAATGGGTGCAGGACCGCCAGGGATATTTTTGGCCGGAAGGAATGGTGAATGAAAGGCTGAAGCACATCCAGGTCGCTGCATTCAACGACGTGGTCCTTTACGGCGAAAAACACAACGTCAATAACCGGATCGCGGCTTATATGCTGGCCATCGACCGCGTCGCCACCACGCTGAAGCTGCGCGGGATTTACGCGTGATTGATGATCCCGGATCATCAGCCACCAGTTTTCACAATAGAATTAAAGTGAACTCCAGGCGTACATACCTGGAAGCTAGCTGCCCGCCTGCAGCCGCTCTGGTGTTAGAATCGCATACAGGAGATCAGCCCATGCGTCAAGTCGTGTTATATCCCGGCGAAGATGGTTATTGGCTGGCTGAGTGCCCCAGCCTTCCGGGATGCATAAGCCAAGGGAAGACGAAAGAGGACGCAACGCAAAACATCCGGGAGGCGATCCGGGGCTACATTGCCGCACTGGAAAGCGACGGTTTGCCCGTGCCTGAGGAGCGGTTCGAAGTACTCGTGATGGCAGTATGAGTAAGCTGCCCCGCGTTTCCGGGCGACAGTGCAGGAAGGCCTTGGAACGCGCAGGCTTCCAATTCAAGCGGCAGGAGGGCAGCCACATTATTCTGCGGCGCGATTCACCTTACGCGCAGGTTGTTGTCCCTGACCACAAGGAACTTGACCGCGGCACCCTCCGTTCCATTCTTCGGTTTGCCGGCATTTCTCCCGAACAATTCGCAGCCCTGCTGAAGTAACGCTGCACTCGCGGTGCGTCAATCCCGTCATGCGCTGTGCGCCAACCGGCGATATTCCCTTTCGGATTCGCCCGGCAGCAGCACCCACAGAGTATAAATTCCGAGAGCTGTGCCGAACGGGACATGAATCAGCGCGATGACCCCCAGCACCAGGGCAAGCACGCGCGCCCACGAACGGTAGTTCAGCAGGCCCCAGCCAGCCAGGAAACCTGCTATGGAAATTGCGAACAGGGCCACTCCAATAAAGCCCGCGATCGGCCAGACAAAAGCGTGGAACGGGAACGGAATAAAATGCATTGCGATGCCGCTGCCAAACCACAGGCCGAAGGCTGGGACCAGCCGGATCAATGAAACCACCAGCCAGAGGATGCCCAGAATCTTGGTGTGCTTTTCAATCCGGTTTCGATAGGACGGAGCAGGCGCCCTGGGCGGTTCGACGGGCGGCGCGGGAGGAGGAGGACCCACCGCTCCCACAACCTGTTTGCCGCACTTGCTGCAAAAATTCTGTCTCGGAACCAGGCTTGCGCCGCAGTTGTTACAGAACATTTCGATACCCTCGCTTCTTTGCACTTGCTACCAGTAAATACGCAGCCCCGGCGCAGATAGTTCCCTTCTCCGAGGATAGCACCCGTAGCAGGGCCATGCATGCGGTACAATCAGTCACTTGGTTCCAGGAATGCCACAAGGTCCCGAATCCGAATACGCGGCGCGGCTGGAGGCCCTGCACGTTTCAGAGTCGCGCCTCGACCGCCGGCACAGGTCGCTCGGCCGCCTGAACCTGGCGATTGCTCTAGCCGGTCTCGGCGTCATTGTGGTGGCGCTTGGCTCGAATTCGGTGTCCATCTTGTGGGCGCTGGTTCCTGGCGGGGCGCTGGTGACATCTGAAGTCATCCACGCACGCGCACTGCACGCCCTGCAGCAATGCAAACGCGCCATCGGATTCTACGAGCGAGGCATGGCTCGCCTCGAGAACCGCTGGATGGGAACAGGAGAATCCGGCGAGCGTTTTCTCGATCCATCCCATCCCTATGCGCGCGATCTCGACCTGTTTGGCAAGGGATCGCTTTTTGAGCTGCTCTGCACCACGCGCACCCGGACGGGTGAAGCAGTCCTGGCCCGTTGGCTTCTTGCGCCTGCCCCGGTCGAGGAAATCCGCGCCCGCCATGCTGCAGTTAGCGAACTTCGTGAAAGAGTGGGGCTTCGCGAAGACCTGGCAGTCCTGGGTGAAGACGTCCGCTCCAAAGTGCATCCTGATCTGCTGGCAGCCTGGGCTGAAGCAGACCGGGTCCTGAGGCCTGGCCCGGCCCGCGCGGTGGCCTTCGTGCTGGCCGCGGTATGGTTGATCAGCCTGGCGGTGTGGTTTGGTTGGGGCTGGTGGTCGCTGGTGCTGGCGTCAACCGTTGTCAATCTGATTTTCAATTCCCGGTTCAGCGAGCGCGTCCGGCACGTCGTGCCAGACCTCGGAATCACCCCCAGTTCCGAAGCACAGAAAACGCCATCTACCGAAGATGTCTCGAACGGCCTGGCGGTGCTGGGCGTCGTTCTGGAGCGCCTGGAGCGCGAACAATTTTCAGCGCCAACACTTGCCAGGCTGCAAGCGGCCTTGCAGGTGGAAGGACTGCGCCCATCCCGCGCCATCGCCCGGCTGGGCCGCTTCGTCGAATACATGGAATCGCGAAGAAACCCCGTGGTGGGGGCCATCAATCCCTTCGTGTTCTGGAGCCTTCACGTTGCTTTCGTCATCGAATCGTGGCGCGCAACATTTGGACCGTCCATCCGCGGCTGGCTTGCGGCCGTCGGCGAAATGGAAGCGTTATGCGCGCTGGCCGGTTACTCTTACGAGCACCCGGCCGACACCTTCCCGGAATTCGTTCCAGCCGAACGGGGGCTGTTCGACGCCGAGGGGCTTGCCCATCCCCTGCTTCCCGAATTGAAGGCTGTAAAGAATGACCTGACCCTTGGAGATGGCCTGCGCCTGATGATCATCAGCGGTCCCAACATGGCGGGCAAAAGCACCCTGATCCGCGCCGTGGGAATCAATGCCGCGCTGGCCCAGTGCGGCGCCCCCGTGCGCGCCACACGCCTGCGCCTGTCGCCGCTGGCCGTTGCCGCTTCCATCTGCGTTCTCGATTCGCTGCAGGGTGGCATTTCGCGTTTTTATGCGGAAATCATGCGTCTTAAGCTGATCACGGGGCTGACGAAGGGTCCCATGCCCGTGCTGTTTCTGCTCGACGAGTTGTTGAATGGCACCAATTCTCACGACCGTCGAATCGGGGCCGAGGGCCTGGTCAGAAGCCTTGTCGAGCGTGGCGGGATCGGCCTTGTCACCACGCACGACCTCGCGCTGGCCAAAATGGTTGACCAGTTGGGTCCCAAGGCCGCCAACTTCCATTTTGAAGACCACCTGGAAAACGGGCAGCTCCGTTTTGATTACAAGCTCACCCCCGGCGTGGTCCAGACCAGCAACGCGCTCAATCTGATGCGTTCCATCGGGCTCGAAGTCTGACAAACTCGCCCAGAGATGCCTCGCCTTAACCTGACGCGATTTTCAGCCTCGGAATACGTAGCGGGCTGGTCCGTCAAAAAGGCATCGTGACGGTCAGCGCAGCAGGTACCTTATCGCAAGCTTTTCAGGAAGCTGACAATCTGCCAGCGCTGCTCGGGAGGCAGGCCCGACCATGATGGCATTCCCGCCCGCGGATTGCCGTTCTTCAAAAACCAGAACAGAATGCCATCCGGCGCTTCTCGGATGCCGCTGGAGCGCAAGGGCGGCGCCTTCCTGCCGCCTTCGGCCTTTCCGCCGTGGCATTGAGCACAGTGCCGGAGGAAGAGTTTCCTGCCGGCCGGGACGGTATCCGGCTGGCCATGATAAGGATTCCGCAGATTGTACGCGGAGGCGGGCGCTCGGTCAAACGCGGAAGGCATTCCCGCGGTGTCGGGCGCCTTTTTCTTCCCGCCCAAACCGGCCGCGGCAGCAAGACCGCAGGTTTGCATGAGCAGCATCATACACAACAACCGGCCCACCGCGATTCTCTTCATTTTCCCCTCCCTGTAAACAGCCCACGCACGGCACGGCCAAACCCCGGAAACTCGTAGGAAACTCCCAGGCGCAAGATAAAACCGTACGCCGGGCCAGTGAGGCCGAAAGAAGGTGAAATGCTAAAGGTGGGTCCGGCAGGCAGCGACCAGGCAATCACCGGGGCAATATAGTGTGACGTGTCATGGAGAGTAAAGCGGTCTGCCGACCCAAGTCCGCCATAAAATTCCAAGCCGGCACGAAAATTTTCCGGACAAAAGGTGCAATCGAACGGCTTCGCGGCCAGGCCGAGCGGGCGGCTGACTCCGACCGCGTATCCAAACTCCCAAGGTGCGTGGGCCAGGTTCTTTTCGCCAATGAAATTTTCGGAAACATTCCAGCCCTTAAAGTCGCTGCTGAGAATGAGCCGCGTTTCGACTTCATGCTCAATTTCCTGGCGCGCAATCCCGTTCGGATCAAGTCCGTCCATCTGGCCATCGAATCCCACCACTTCCTTCAGTGCCTTGTCGGCGGAAAGGCGCTCGTATTCCACGTAGAGCACCGGGTTGATCCAATGGTCGCCGGCCAGGACGTGGAAACGGTTTTCCACGCGGTACCCGCTGAAAACCGTGCTGTCGCGCAGCGTGCTCTGCCCTTCGAGGTAAACTTCTGTGGTCCACCAGCCAGTCGTGCCATATTCGAATTCCGTCAGACTGCTGAAGAAGCGATTGCCGCCGCTCGGCCGCGCCGTGGTGGGTTCAAACTCAATCTCCAGATTGCCAGGCTCCTCCATGTGGTGGTCGTAGGTAATGAAGTAGTGTGACTCCTGCGCAGGCGCAATCTTGACGCCGCCCGCCCACAGCAAGGCAGCGGTCAGCAAATGCGGGAGCGTCCGTCTGCTGCACAGTCGGTAGCGGATTTTATGAAGCTGCTGGCTGCTAACCATCGGGTCCTCCTTGAAAACCCCGGCTGGCAGCCATAGAATGGAGACGGTCGCCAGCCCCGCAGGGCGGGGTTGTTGATCACAGGCTTCCGCGCGGCCCTTCGCCAAAAGTGATGCCGCTGGAAGCCCCCCTTTTTTACTGCTCAAAACTCCTTGTCGTTTTCAGTCTGCTTGCTGCCAACTGACGGCTGCAAGGCCAGACCATCAGATGCGATTTATTCGCAACTAGAAGAGCAAAGCAATCTCTACTAATTAGTCAAGATTATGTCCATCCCGCTCCGCTGTCAAGGACCCTTTTCACTGTCTGTCGAACCTGAAGGTCCGACCCCCTAGCTCATGTAAGGCTGCGGCCTTTTCTCCCAAGGGCTCAGCGCTTGAATATCCGCGCCTCTTTCTCCGGCAGGGCCGCGGTACTTCCCATAGGAGGTCGGAGCTAAAGAGTCTGTGTGGCAACATAAGTGGGCTACTAGAAATCAATAAGTTACAGGGATGCCTTGGCCCGCAAGTTGTTGATTCTTCGTTGCGGCTTCGGGTTCTCACACAGACTCTTCAGCCGCTGAAGCAATCATCGGGAAAATCTAAAGTGCTGACCCGCCGCCGCTCCTGACTTCTGGCTTCTGATTCCTGACTTCCAGCCTCTCCCCTCCCGCCGATTTTGCTGTCAACGCAAAATAGAAAGTTCCGGTATTTAGCCAGATAGAAACTTCCCCCTCCAGGGGTGGTTTGGGGGAGGGGTGTGGGCTTTGCTGGCGGCAAGTCCTGGAGGCCGTAGGCCGGAAGGACTTGCCGGC
>DASTAW010000036.1 GCA_035712365.1 Terriglobia bacterium | reverse complement strand
ATGATTGCTGCCCAGAACATCCCCCACCGAGGGCGGCAGCAGGTAAGCTTGATCGGGATTGTAATCAAAAAATTTCATCTGCGGATCTCCTCTCACCCGCATTATAACCAGGTGTCAAGATGGAGTTGCCACACAGACTCTGCAGCTCCGACCTCCTGAAGAATAGTTCTTGCCATCCTCGGCGGACATCGAGCTTCCCTGCGCCGGTCGGCGAAACAAAAAATTAACGCAGACCGTAAATGCCCACGTCGCTACTTTGGTGCGGGGCCTTCGCTCACCTGCACCAGGTCATCGGGGCGGACCCATTTGGCAAAGGCCTTCTGGACTTCCGGCGCGGTTATCTTAATGTAGCGCCGGGCCGACTGCACCGGCTCATCGAGCGGCAATCCCATCGAGGAGCGGTAGATCAGCCCGCCGGCGATGCTGCCCGTGCTGGATTCGGAAAGCGGAATGGCCCGCAGCAGCATGGCCTTGGCCTGGCGCAGTTCGTTGGGGCTGACGGGGTTGGTCTGCATGTCCTTCAGGTTGCGGGCGATGATGGCGCGCGCCTTGGACACGTTCGGAGGGTCGCAGGCGTACCGCACCTCGTACACCGCGCGCGTCTTCCCAAAGTTAAAGGACGAGCCGACGTAATAAACCAGGCCGGCGTTTTCGCGCAGGTCCCGATAGAGGCGCGTTGCGTAAAAACCTCCGCCGAGAACGTGATTGCCGACTTCCAGTGGGTAGTAATCCGGGCTGAAGCGCGTGAGCTTCAGCGTTTCGGCCAGGGTGACGTTATCCTGAACGCGGCTCTTGTCGGGGACGGTTGTGGTGGCTGGAGAATTGTTCGGGACTTCGGGGAGGTCGGTGGGCGGCTTGGGGCCGGTGGCTTTCCAGCCGCCAAAATATTTTTCGATCACCGCCTTTGCTTCATCGGGCGTGATCTTGCCGATCACCACAATGGTGGTCAAATCCGGTCTGAAGACGTGCTGATAGTAGGCCTTGACGTCGTCGAGCTTAAGACCGGAAACCGTTTCAGGCGTGGCATGGCGCAGCGACGGATCGGTTTTCGGAAACAGGGCAACATGGACGGCTCGGCTGGTGAGATAATCCGGGCTTTCGAGCTGCTGCGCCACGGTGGAGGCCAGTTGCTTTTGAGTAATCGCGAAGGCACTCTCGGGCAACGCCGGCTGAAGCTCATTTTGCGCCAGCAGTTCCACGCCTCGATCCAAATGGCTGGCGAGCACGCTGAGCGAGAAATCGGAGCCGGCGGACTCATCGGCGCCAATATCGTCCAGCGCCTTCTGGAAGGCCATGCGGTCAAGCGATGTGCTGCCGTAGGGAAACAGTTGTTCCAATTCCTCGGCAGCGCCCTCCTGGCCCTGAGGAGTTTCGAGGTCGGCATTGCTTTGGATGTGGCCGTAGATGCTGACCGTGTCGCTGATGGATTCGGGCTGCACAATCAGCTTCAACCCGTTTGGGAGCGTGCTCACCACGGGGCTGATGGTGGCTTTGGGAATGGAAAGTTTTTTGAGGGCGGCCTCGGCCCATGCCGGCAGCGCGACGGGTTTGGTCTGTTTGGGGGCAAAAGATTCCTTGCCGCCGAATGATTGGGACGAGATCGGCTTGCCCGATACCTGCGGATTCAATACCGCGGTGATGGCTTTCGACTGCACGAGATACTCGCGGGCGACGCGGTTGACATCCTCAACCGTTACCTTCTGAATGGCATCCACATCGTCCTCGGGCGACTGCCGGCCTTCCACCGCCAGCGCATTCGACCAGGCCATCGCAAGCCCTGAGACGGAATTCTTCTGGAACTCGACGCTGGCCAGTTCACGCCGCTTGGCGGCAGCCACAAGGTCTTCGGGCACGCCGTTCTTGAGATCATCCTCGAGGATGGTTCGCATCTGGCCGGCCAGTTGCGCCCCGGCGGTTTGGTTGGTAAAGGCGCCGATGGCATACCCAAGACTTGCTTCAGGCAAAGGCTCGAGGGAAAAACCGGCGTAGAGTGCCTTGCCCTGGGGGACCAGAGCATAGAGGCTGCCTCGCTGGCTGCCGAGAACGTCGGCAAGCACTTCGGCTGCGGCAAAGTCCGGGCTGCTCGATCCCGGCAAACGGAAAGAAATCACTGAAATCCCGTAGGGCAGGTCCGTCTTCAGGTCGAGCGTCTGAGAGCTGACCGGCTGGAATGAGAAGGATGGTTTGGAGGGAAGTTCCCTCGCGGGAATGGCGCTGAACAGGCCCTTCACTTCCTCCAAAGTCGGCTGCGGGTCAACGTCCCCAACGATCACCAGGATGGCGTTGTTGGGAGCATACCACTTGCTGTAAAACTCGTGAAGCATGGCGCCGGTGGTCTGGTCGAAAGAAGGGCGCGAGCCGAGGGCGTCATGCGCATAAGGCGTTCCGCGAAACATGGCGGCGAGCAGTTTGGTGTAGAAAACGTACTCAGGATTGGAGAGGTCCTGGGCCACCTCCTGCTCAATGGCGCCGCGTTCCTGCTTCCAGAGTTCGTCGGTGTCCAGGATTCCGCGCATGCGGATGGACTCGACGTGAAGGGCGACATCCAGATCGGCAACCGGCACAGTGAAGAAATACTGGGTGACGGTTTGCTGCGTGTCGGCATCGAATTCGCCTCCCATGGCCGCCGCAATGTCCGCCAGTTGGTTCGCGGAAAGTTCGGGGCTGCCGCGGAACATCATGTGCTCCTCAGCGTGGGCCGTGCCCGGAAAACCTTCCGGCGCCTGGTCAGAGCCAGCCCTGTAATTCATCACCGTGGTGACCACAGGGGCCAGCCTGTTGCGGACAATCACAACCTGCAGACCATTGGGCAGGGTGGCCCGGAGCACATCCTGGCTGGCAGCGGCTTGGGCGCGCGCCGCCCCGGCCGCGAGCAGAAGGAATGCCGTGAATGCCGCCAGCGGGATAGCAGAAGCGCACAGTCGATGCCGTAGGCCAGGCAGCCGAAATCCGCGCTGCTGCCCGTTTTCGCATGTTGCAAAGTGCTCTGGTCGTGTCCGTTTCATTATTTTTCGATCCCTCAGCTTGAGCATTACCTGGAACGTATGAGTCCGGCTGGTATGCACCTTCCCCGGAGCCACCGCAAACCATGTTCCTGTGGTTAGATGCATAGATTCGCGCCTTCGTCTCACCACTCACCCACGCGGCGCATTGCGGGCGGGTTGAATCGTCCGGACCTCGATGCAAGGTCCACCGTTCATAAAATCCTACCGCTTGCGTGCGAATTTTTGGTAAATTTAGCGGCTTGCCACTGGGAGCGGATTTTCGCGGAAGCCCGGGTTTCCGTGGAGCGAATCTTTGCAAAAGGACTGCTGGAATGCCTGAGCCAATAAGCCATCTTCCGATCGCGCGAAGTCGATGCAGCCGCCGCGCGATACCGATCGCGCTGTTACAAATCGCGGCCCTGCTGGTTGCCGCCTTGTTCCTGGCCCAATGTTCGAAGCGGCAGGGCGAGAACCCCGGCGGTGAAAACTACGATGGCTGGCGCGTGGTGGGCGGCACGCCGGACAACATCCACTACTCCGCGCTCAAGCAGATCAACCGCGGCAATGTCAGCCAGCTCAAGGTGGCCTGGAAATACGATACCGGCGACGCGTTTAAAGACTCGGAGATGGAGTGCAATCCCATCGTGGTTAACGGCGTCCTTTATGCCGTGTCTCCCAAACTCCGGGTGTTTGCTCTCAATGCCGCCACGGGCAAACTGATCTGGAGTTTCAGCCCGCCCGAGGCAGAGCCCGTCCTGCACGCGATGCACTTTCGGGGACTGACCTACTGGAGCGACGGCAACGACACCCGCATTTTTTACGTATTCGGACACAACCTATACGCGCTGAATGCCAAAACCGGCCAGCCTGTTCCTTCCTTCGGGCAGGAAGGGCACATCGATCTGCGCCAGGGTCTCGGACGCAACCCCGAAGACCTCTCAGTCAAGGTCACAAGCCCCGGTGCAATCTACAAGGACCTCATCATCATGGGCAGCAGTCTGCCCGAAGACCTGCCCTGCCCTCCCGGCGACATCCGCGCCTATGACGTGCGCAGCGGCCAAATGCGCTGGAGTTTCCACACCATCCCGCGCCCCGGCGAACCCGGCTACGAGACCTGGCCGAAAGACGCCTGGAAATACACCGGCGGGGCCAACAATTGGGCTGGCCTCACTGTTGACGCCAGGCGCGGCCTGGTGTTCGTGCCTACCGGCTCAGCCGCTTTCGACTTCTATGGTTCTGACCGCGTCGGTGACGACCTTTATGCAAACTGCCTGCTGGCGCTTGACGCCAATACGGGCCGCCTGGCGTGGTATTTCCAGGCGGTGAAGCACGACCTCTGGGACCGCGATTTCCCGTCCGCCCCGGCGCTGGTGACCGTGGAACACGACCGGCAGCGCGCGGATGCGGTGGCCCAGACCACCAAGTCGGGATACGTTTTCGTCTTCAACCGCGAAACCGGCAAGCCCCTGTTTCCGATTGAATACCGCAAGGCGCCCGCGTCCGACGTGGACGGCGAGAAGACAGCCGAAACGCAGGCGTTTCCGCTGCTGCCGCCGCCGTTTGCAGAGCAGCAATTTACGCCGGAGATGCTGACCAACCGCACGCCGGCAGCACACAAGGCGGTGCTGGCGCAACTGCGCAAGCTGCGCTATGGAGGCCAGTTCATTCCTCCCAGCCGCCAGGGAACGGTGATTTTTCCGGGCTTTGACGGCGGAGGTGAATGGGGCGGCCCGGCGTTCGATCCCGCCACCGGCCTGCTTTACGTCAACGCCAACGTCATGGCGTGGATTCTGCGGCTGGTTCCAAGACCAAGAACGCTGGGGCTGGTGAGCGGGCGCGAGCTTTACCTGAGCCAGTGCTCCAGTTGCCATAAGGCCAACCTGGCTGGAAGCCCGCCGGAGTTCCCTTCCCTTAAAAACATTGCAAAAAAGTACAACGAATCCCAGGTTGCCGACATCATCAGAAAGGGTGGCGGACGAATGCCGGCCTTCGCGCAAATGGGAAAGAGGGCGATTGAGGCCATCGCAACTTATCTGGTGACAGGAAAGCAAACCATGGCGAAGGCCGCATGGGACGAAGCGGAAATGGGCCCGTGGCTGAAATACATGAGCGATGGGTACAACAAATTTCTCGACCCGGACGGCTACCCGGCCGTGAAGCCTCCCTGGGGCACTCTGACGGCCATCGACCTGAACACGGGCAAATTTGTCTGGCGGATTCCTTTCGGCGAGTTTCCAGAACTGGTGAAGGAAGGAATCCACAACACGGGCAGTGAAAACTACGGCGGTCCGCTGGTGACCGCGGGAGGTCTGCTTTTCATTGCCGCGACCGACCATGACAACAAGTTTCATGCGTTCGACAAGGCCACAGGAAAACTGCTGTGGGAAGCCACGTTGCCTTTCGCGGGAAATGCCACGCCCGCAGCTTATGAAGTGGGTGGGCAGCAGTACCTGGTGATCGGCGCTGGCGGAGGGAAGTGGGGCGCAGCTTCCGGCGGCACTTACGTTGCGTACGCGCTGCCGAAATAGCCCGCTCCAGACAAAGGGCAGCTAATGAGGATTGCATAACAGAGCGACGGACTTGCGTAGCGCCGGTCCCGCCAAGCGGGACCGGCCCTGAAAATTGCCGCCAGGACGGCGGCGCTACAAATTGCACTCCTCAGCAGATGTGGCCAAAGACCGGCTACGATGCTCACGACAGGCCAATATAGCTGCAGGCGCAAGGGCCATCACAAATCCTTAAGAGCGCCCTCACTGCCTCTAGACCAATAACGACATACAAGTTATTCTAGAACCATCGACTTGTATGGGAGTTGCGATGGGAAAACTACATGATCGGCTGGCAGAACAAGCGCCAGCTCTCCGTGAGAAAATTCGCAGCGTGGTGGCCGAGCATGGCAAAGCTGTGATATCCGAAGTGACGGTCAGCCAGGCTTTCGGGGGTATGCGGGGCGTGAGGGGGCTGGTTTGTGACACCTCGGTTGTTGGACCCGACAAAGGACTGATCGTGAGAGGCATCCCTATCGGCGACCTGAAGAAACGGCTCCCGGAAGAAATCTTTTACCTGCTTTGCACCGGCGAACTTCCAGACGCCAAGGCGTTAGCCAGCGTGCAACAGGAGCTCCGGCAGCGTGCCCAGGTCCCCTCATACGTCTGGGATGTTCTGAGGGCGCTGCCTGGGGACACCCACCCCATGGCCATGTTCAGCACGGCCATTCTTTCGATGGAGCGTGAATCAGTTTTCCGGAAATCGTATTCAGAGGGAATGCAGAAGGCGGACTACTGGGAGTCGGCGTTGGAAGATGCGCTGCGCCTGCTCGGGGTGCTCCCTGGAATCGCGGCGGGCATCTACCGGATTCATACTTGCAAGGGCGGGCCGTTGCCACCCAATCCCACTCTCGACTGGGGAGCGGATTACGCGGCGATGCTGGGTCTGCCGGACCCCACGGGAGGGTTCCGCGACCTGATGCGGCTGTTCCTGACGTTGCACTGCGACCACGAGGGCGGGAACGTCAGCGCGTTCACCTGCCACACGGTCGGTTCGGCGCTTTCGGACCCCTTCTATGCGGTGTCGGCGGGCATGAACGGCCTTGCAGGGCCTCTCCACGGACTGGCGAATCAGGAGTGCCTGCACTTCGTCTTAGGCATTCGCAAAAAATACAATGGCGTGCCCACAGACGATCAGCTTCGGGACTATGTGTGGGAAACGCTGAACGGCGGCCGCGTGATTCCCGGTTATGGCCACGCCGTCCTCCGCGTCACCGATCCCCGTTTTACGGCCCTCCATGAATTTGGCGATCGCGTCTGCCCCGATGACGTCATGTTCAAGATCGTGGACCGCCTTTTCCACATCACCCCGCAGGTCCTCAAGGAACAGGGCAAGGTGAAGGACCCATGGCCGAACGTCGATGCCGTTTCTGGCTCCCTGCTTTACCTGTTTGGTCTCACCGAATTTGAGCACTACACGGTGTTGTTCGGAGTTTCGCGCGCGCTGGGAATGTGTTCACAACTGGTCCTCAATCGCCTGCTCGGTACGCCGATTACACGGCCCAAATCCGTCAGCACCGAGTGGCTGATTAAAGCAGCAAGCGGCGCGCGTGTGCCGGCGGCGCAGGGTGGATCGAAGTAAGTGACCTGGGGCCGCCCCGGCACGATCACGAATCCAGCAAATTTCTCAACGCTCCCTGAAGACCACGGCCCTGGAAGCGCCTGGAGCGGATGCTGCGTGCCGCGCCGGCGTGGAGATGCAAAATTAAGCCGCGTCTTTCATCCGAAGGTGAGCATCCACTGATAGCATGAAGTCCCGCGGGGCGGCGCACCGCTCGAGGTAATCGGCCGCGCCCATCTCCATGGCTTCCAGGTAGCAGTCGATGTCCAGCGCCCGAGCCACAACCAGTACCGGCCGTTCTGGATTAATTTCCCGCGCGCGCGCCAGCACCGGACGCCCTTCAAACGCAGGACTGCCCTGCGCCACCACGACCATGTCAAAATTCTGCCGCCCTAACCTGGCCAGCGCATCCTCGTAGGTCGCCGAAACCACAACTTCATGCCCCACGGCCTGCAACATGCCATGGTAGTACCGGACTTCGCTTGGGTCCTCATCTACAAGGAGAGTCCTGAACATGGGCCCGCTGTGAGCCAGGTTGATCCGAGATGGAGCGGCTTTAACGGCACTCACCATAACTTCCTCCTGCCCTCAGGCGGCGACTTACAGGCGTTTCCACAATCAGCGCCACCAGGAACTGCCTGAGCGTCATTCAACTAGTACATAACACCTGGGCATTTTCCGGGAAAGTAGAAAAAATCAAGCTGAATATTCCGTATTTTCTAACTTTATTTTATCACCCGAACCACCAGCCGTTTCACTTGATGTCCCCGCATGAATCATCCCTTTGCGAGGAGGGCTTGCCGCCTGCAGGATCTTCGGGAAGTGCGATTTTCCTTGAATTCGCACGCCGAGATGTGGCACAAGAACGGAAGTGCCAAGGCCTGCATCTCCTGCCAGCCATGAGAACACGATGGGCAGGATTCATGTTTTTCCCAGTAAGGATTATGATGAGACCGCTGCTGGTTTGAGGATTCCTGGTCCCGGTCCCCCAATATTCGAATGGGATTCCCATGACGGTTCGGAACCAGCGCCGGAACCCGCTTCGTCAGGAGTGCAAGTACTATGCTCTGTTTTTCGCCAGGTATGATCGCCAGGACATTTCTTTGCCTGTTGGTGGCAGAATCGTTGGCCCTTGCAGCCGGGCCTCAGCAACCGCGAGTGGCCGCCGGGCGCGCCGCGTTTGAAACAAATTGCGCCATTTGCCACGGCGCCGACGCCGGAGGCGGCGAGAGAGGACCCAGCTTGATGGGCGCCCGGCGCTCAAAGGCGCAGGTCCTCGACATTGTCCGCAAAGGAAGGCCGGGCGGCATGCCTGCGTTTCATCTTCCTGCAAAGGAAGAGTCAGCGGTAGTCGATTTCGTTTATTCGCTCAGCGCTCCTGCCGCAAGCAGCAGAACCGCAGGAAACGCAGCCGCCGGTAAAGCGTACTTCTGGGGCCAAGGCGGTTGTGGCAACTGCCACATGATTTTTGGCCGTGGAGGCGTGAAAGGACCGGACCTCACGACACAGGGCGGGACGCTCACGCTGCGGACACTCGAACGGACGTTGATCAGTCCGGGCAGAACGCCAGGATATAAGGTGGTCTCTGTCCGGTTGAAAGATGGCGCCACGCTGCGGGGTTTCGCCAGGAATGAGAGCAGCTATGACCTCCAGCTTCAGGATTTTGATGGGAACTTCCATTTTCTGCGGCAGGACGATATCGTCGATCTCGAACCCGACACGAAGCCATTGATGCCGCCGGTCCATCTCAGCGGACCTGACCTTCGCAACCTGCTGGCTTATTTAAGCGCCCCGACACGGCCAGAACACGCTCCGGAGGCTTCGCTTAAAGGAGCGGCTCCGGGCCCCGGCGACTGGCCCACATACAACGGCCAGGCCGGCGGCAACCGATATAGCCCGCTCGATCAGATCAACATCGGAAACGTCACCCGTCTTGCGCCGCGATGGACTTTTCAGCTCCCGGGCGACCAGGGCCTTGAAACGACGCCTGTGGTGATCGGCGGCCTGATGATTGTAACCGGCCCGAATGAAGCTTACGCGCTCGATGCGGCCAGCGGGCGTGAGGTGTGGCATTACCGCCGCGTCGTCCCCGTAGCAGAGGGCGCGGAGGCGCAAGCGGCGAATCGCGGCGTCGCAGTGCTTGGCGACAAGATTTTTATGGGCACGCCGGACGCCCATCTGCTGGCCCTGAATTGGGTGACAGGCGGCCTGGTGTGGGACGTGAGAGTGGCCGATTACCGCGAGCAATTCAGAATCACTGCGGCCCCGCTGGTGGTGGGAGACCTGGTGATCACCGGAGAAGGATTCGGCGACCTTGGCGCGCGCGGCTTCATTGTCGCGTATCAAGCGTCCACGGGGAAAGAAGCGTGGCGGTTTTACACCATGCCTGCGCCCGGCGACCCGGCAGCCAAAACCTGGCTGGGCCGCGCCCTGCCCCATGGCGGCGCTGGCACCTGGATGACCGGCGTCTACGACCCTGAAGATGATCTGCTCATTTGGACCACGGGAAATCCCTGCCCCGACTTCAACGGGGATGAGCGCAGGGGTGATAACCTCTACA
Source organism: Terriglobia bacterium (assembly GCA_035712365.1). Classification (NCBI taxonomy): domain Bacteria; kingdom Pseudomonadati; phylum Acidobacteriota; class Terriglobia; species Terriglobia bacterium. Next base: position 35,379 of record DASTAW010000036.1, on the reverse strand, counting down.
CGAATTCGGTGGTGGCCTTGAAACCTGAGACCGGCAAGCTGCAATGGTACTTTCAGTTTACTCCTCACGACACCCACGACTGGGATGCCCAGGAAACTCCTTTGCTGGTGGACGCCATGTTTCAGGGCCGGAAGCGCCATCTGTTGCTGCAAGCCAACCGCAATGGATTTTTCTATGTACTGGACCGGACTATGGGGCAGTTCCTGTTGGGCAAGCCCTTTGTACACAAGCTGACATGGGCGCGCGGCATCGCGCCCGATGGGCGGCCGGAGGTGCTGCCGGGGACCGAACCAACGCTGAAAGGATTGAAGGTCTGCCCGGCGGCTGAGGGAGCAACCAACTGGATGTCTCCTGCCTGGAGCCCGGCCACTGGCCTCTTCTATGTCCAGGCGCTTGAGAAGTGCGAAATCTACTTCAAAGGTTCGGACGTATGGGAAAAGGGGAAAGGATTCCGCGATCAGATCGCTCACGAGGTGCCCGGCGAACCCGGTGAAAAATACCTGCGGGCAATCGATATCCAGACAGGTCATGTGGTTTGGGAGAGGCCGGAGGTGGGGCCTGCCAAAACCTGGGGAGGTTTGCTGGCCACCGCCGGGGAACTTGTCTTCTTCTGCGACGACGGAGGCGCATTTGCTGCCGTGGACGCTCGAAGCGGCAAGCTGCTCTGGCATTTCAGTATGAGTGAGCCCTGGCATGCATCGCCAATGACCTACACCGCGAACGGCAAGCAGTACATCGCCATCGCCACAGAGTCCGGTATTATCGCTTTTGGCCTGTAAACCGCAGACTGCACGGCATTAACTAGCGGCCTTATGCGCCAATCCGCCAGCGGATTGCCAGATATCCCAGGTACGTTTTGCCAGCCCGCAACCCGAAGCGTTCCTGCCACGCGTTTGCAGTCAAAAAACCGTCCGGCATATAATCAGGGCTTCGAACCAGGAAGGCAGGATACATGAGCACGACTCCAGACAGCAGAGTACCAGCCCAGAATGAAATCCTTTCGGCATTCAACCAGCTTGTCCAGCAAAAGACGGTGCAGGTGGGCATCGTGGGGCTGGGGTACGTCGGTTTGCCGATTGCCCTGCTTTTCTCAGGCAAGGGTATTTCGGCCACCGGCTTTGACATTGATTCAACGAAGGTCAACCGCCTTCAGCAGGGGCAGAGCTACATCAAGCATATCCCGGAAGCAGCCATCGCAGACGCTCTCCGCCGCGGGCATTTTAAAGCCACAACAGATTTCTCGGAGTTGCGAGGCATGGACGCCATCATCATCTGCGTGCCGACTCCGCTTGACGACCATCGAGAGCCGGACCTGACCTATGTGGAGAACACCGCCCAGTCCATCAGCGCGCACCTGCGCCCGGGGCAACTGGTGGTGCTTGAAAGCACCACCTATCCCGGAACCACTGAGGAAGTTGTCCTGCCCATTCTGGAGCGGTCCGGGCTTCGCTGCCAGGTTTTCCCTTACGCCGTGGAAGACGGCGCGGCGGTGGGTCCGGATTCGCCCGGCATCGATTTCCTTCTCGCCTTCTCGCCGGAACGCGAAGACCCCGGCAATCCCGTGTTCAAGACCCATCAGATTCCGAAGGTCGTGGGAGGCGTCAACGCCGCAAGCGCCACAGCGACAAAGCTGCTGTATGAGGCGGCCTTTAGCCGGATTATCATGGTCAGCTCGTCCCGCGCCGCGGAAATGACCAAGCTGCTGGAAAATATCTACCGCAGCGTCAACATCGCCATGGTAAATGAGTTGAAGCTGCTCTGCCAGCGCATGGGGCTCGACATCTGGGAGATCATTGGCGCCGCCAAGAGCAAGCCGTTTGGATTTTCGGCCTTTTATCCGGGGCCCGGCCTGGGCGGGCATTGCATTCCCATCGATCCCTTCTACCTCACCTGGAAGGCCCGGGAATATGAGTTTCCGACCCGCTTCATCGAGCTGGCCGGCGAAATCAACACCTCCATGCCTCATCACGTGATTGAGCGCCTGTCAGACGCCTTGAACCGGCGAAGCAAGTGCCTCTATGGCGCGCGCATTCTGGTGCTCGGCATTTCCTACAAGAAGGATGTTGATGATCTGCGGGAATCGCCCTCGCTCAGAATCATCGAGCTGCTTCAGGAGCGCGGCGCTACCGTTGACTACAATGACCCGTATTTCGAGCGGCTGCATAAGATGCGGCAGTACGACCTGGGGCTCGAGTCAGTCGCGCTGACCGCGGAGTCGCTTGCGGGCTACGACGCAGTCCTCATCGCCACCGATCATTCATCCTATGACTATGGATTCATCGCAGCCAATGCCCAACTTGTGGTGGACACGCGGAATGCCACCGGAAGCCTGACGCAGCACAGAGAGAAGATTGTCCAGGCGTAAGTGCCTGGCGAAGGCCCTCAGCTTCTAACGGGATGCCCCCTGAAGGTTTCCGCCGCCCTCGCTACAGCCTTCCAAACTTGAACCACGCATCGATAATGTTGTTTCCCGTATAGACCACGGTCCGCTCATCAATGCGCCGGCTGGCACGGCGGGGCCCCGGTCCCGGAGCGCCGGGGGTCGTGAACTCCACTTTCACCTCAACCGGACCCTCGACGCGATAGGGCTTGAACTCCGCCAGGCGCTTCATTGCTCGCTCCGACGTCTCACGAATCAGTTCACAGGCGGCCGGGTGTGCAAGCGTGTAGCCTGCCGCAGAACTGACCCCGGACTTTACTTCCGCGCATTCCACCTGGGGAATTAACTCTCGAATCTCGATGCAGGCCGCGCTATCTCCCGCAAGCATGATGGCCGGAACACCCATCTCGCCGGCTATCATAGCGCGAATCCCTATCTCGCCGACGAGCCGCCCATTCACCCAAAGGTTCTGAATGTCGAAAAAGAATGAATGGGGTAGAACGCTGTCTTTCGCCCCGGCCATGGCGTGCTGGCCGACGAAGACAACAGCGCTGAACGAGGAGTCGAATTCACGGATGGGAGGAACAGGCGAACCAATCAGCAGGCGCGCTTTGGGGTTGATGTCTGCGGCGGAAAGTGACTCACCGCCATCGTGGCCGTCCCAGACAACAACCTCCGTGGCGCCGCCGGCGATCAGTCCATCAACGGCGGCGTTCACTTCGCCCGTCAGCAGCTTTTGGGATTCCTGCCAGCGAGGGCTTTTCAGAGGATTGCACTGCTCGGCCGAATTGAAGATCCCGTCCACGCCCTCCATGTCGGACATGATCAGGACCTTACGACCGCCTCGCTCCGGCCCTGGAACTTCGCTGGCCTCAGTGATGGTGGGAATCGCACGAACCGTGGCAATGCCGGCGCCGGTTGCTGCGCTCTTCTTAAAGAAATCTCTCCGGCTGATTCCCCTTGTGGTCGTTTCTTCCATATGGATCGAGAGGCATGGCGGCCCGGAGTTGCCGCGAAGGGTCAGGCCGTGGAGTATTTCCGGCACAGCTTTTTGATTTTGTCCATCAGCCTGGGCACTCCGGTCATGGCATCTTCCTTGCCCTCATACTCGGCCGACATGTAACCCTTATAGCCCGCTTCCGCAAACAGTCTCCAGACGCGTTCCAGGTCAACCGGCGTGCCGTCCTCAAAGTGGTCGCGAATATGACTGTGCGTGGCATAGGGAAGACAGGCTTTGATTTGGGCGTAGGGGTCCGCGCTCGGGGTGGCCACGAAATTCGTGATGTCCAGGTTGATGCCCGCATAAGGCGAGTCCACGCGGCGCATAATCTCCAGGCAAACGTCGGCGTTCTGGGTCACGCCCTCATGGTCTTCGATGCCGAGGGTGATGCCCTTCTTGCCGGAATAGTCGCAGGCCGGTTTCATGGTTTCAACCACCCAGTCGCCTCCCTGCTTCGCCGTCACTCCTTTCGGCAAAGGGCCGCCAAAAATCCGCAAGTGTGACGCGCCCAGCCGATCCGTAACGTCTACCCACTTCTTGATTTCCGTCAGCACCTCACGCCGCCTGGCGGCACTGGCCTGCACCATGCTCGAGCCACACGCGGCCCCCGAAAACGGAATCCCTCGCTTGAAGGCCTGGTGCCGCAGGTCAGCGAGGTAAGCGGGCTGGGTTGACTCGAACCAGTAGACCGTCATGTCGGCGCCCACTGATCCCATTTCCACTACTTTGTCGAAGAACTCCGGGTAGGTCATTTTTTTCTTGGACAGATAGGTGTTGAAGGAATACGCGCAGCAGCCGGGCAGAAGCCTGGGTTCGCGGGAGGCAAACTCCGTGGAGGTTGTTGGGGCCGCGCTGCTCTCTGCCGGCTTGTTTTCCGTCTGGGATGAGCATCCAAACGAAAGCGCCCCGGCAACCGCGAGCCCGCTTGTCTTCAGAAATCGCCTTCGTGCTAATTTGTCAGTCAAAGTTGCCTCCTTGCTCGGAACCCTATGAAATCCAGCGACGGGTGACAAGAGCAACAACCTCTTTTGTGCACTGTGCTAAACAATCTGGGCCGCTTCGGCATCCCACCGGACTTCCCGTCCCTGCCGGTAGGAGGCAACAGCCATCTGGCATGCAATTGCCGAACGGTATCCGATCTCAAATGGGCAGTTGGGAGTTTTGCGGCTGCGGACGCAGTCAAAGAAGTTCTGCATGTGGAGTTCTGTTTCGTCTCCGCGGCCCACGATATCCGGCGAAGAGGTTCCCTCGCCACCAGCAGCAGCGCCGCCGCCGCGCCGCGACCGTTTGGGAACATAGGTTACAGTGTCATTCCGCTCATCTCGCGCCACGGCGCCCTCAGTCCCCAGTACAACTTCGTCTGCGTCGTAATAGCTGCTGCCAAAGCCGGAATTCCAACTGAAGAATATTTTGTCCGGCAGCGTCATGGTGACGTCCATCGTATCGGGCACCTGCATCTCCGGCGAGAAGTAATTGGCGCCTGTCATGCTGACCCGCTCGGGGATGTGCAGGTCCATGGCCTTGAACCAGAAGCCCACCTGGTGGACCATGTTCTCAAAAACGTTGCCGCCGGAATAATCCCAGAAGAAGCGCCAGTTCATGTAACGGTTGGGATCAAAGGGATGAAGGGCAGCTTCTCCCTCGAAAGGTTTCCACTCCACGTGCTGAGTGTCGCAGTCGCCAGGAATCGGCCGCTTCCATCCGCCATAGGGCGAATTGCGGTACATATGCGAATGAATGGCGGAAATAGTGCCCATCGGCCTGCTGTGGACAAGCTCGTGCGCCTTCACCTGCGCCTGGCTGCTGGTGGACTGAATTCCCACCTGGACCACGCGGTCGGATGCCACAAACGCGTGGCGCATCCGGCGGGCGTGGTCAGGACTGAATGCCATCGTCTTCTCCTGGTATACGTCCTTACCGGCCTGGATGGCGGGCACAAAATTCAGAGCGTGCAGGTGCTGCGGAGTGGCGATCAGCACGGCGTCGATGCTCTTGTCATCGAGCAGCCGGCGGAAATCTGAATAGGTCTTTATACCCGGCGCAATGGCTTTCGCCTCATCCAGCCGCCGCGTATAAACATCGGCCACGGCGGCCGCTTCAGTGTTTGAAGCTTTGATCGCGGCCTTGAAAATTTGCTGACCGCGTCCACCCGCTCCAATCAGCCCAAAACGAACGCGATCGTTCGCGCCGAGAATGCGCCCCGCCGGTGCCAATCCTGAAACCGCCATGGCGGCGCTGCCTCCCAGAACCTGCTGCATAAAGGTCCTCCGGTCTGACATTGTGGCCTCCTGTTGATTAAAACTTGCGAGTTAGAAGAGATGCAATTTCGGCGACGGTCGCGGCCTCGGGTTCCCACGCCGGTTTTATGAATCTCTGCGTACACCCTTGCAGAGGAACCCGGGCCGCCTTTCACACGCCAGGCATGAAACCCACCCGGCAATCCACCGAACCAGCCCACCTTGGTACACCTATTCGCTTTGTAAGTCAAGGATATGTTTGTAAAATCGCCCCGGGGAAATCGGCCGATCATTGCTTCAGCGGCTGAAGCCGCTGGACTTGATCGGCCGGACAAACGTCGGAGAAAGCTCCGACCTCACTAAGGGAAGGGTCAAGATCATGCCTGACAAAAATCTAAGAGGTCGGACCTTCAGGCCCGACAGAAAACAGCAGGATCATCCCACTTCCCTTACTACAGTCGAAGAGGGCTTCCGCGAGGTGCGAACAAAAAGGGAGGTGAGCAGCGCGCCCACGAGGTAGCCAATGCCCAGGGCGGCGAAACCGTAAGCAAAGTTGCCAGTCCGCTTTTCGAGGTACCCGACGATCACAGGCCCAAAGTAACCACCCAGATTGCCCAATGCGTTGATCAGCCCCATGGCTGAGCCGCTGACCGATCGCGGCAAGGTTTCGGAAGGGATTGCCCAGAAGGGGCCGAGCGCCCCGAACGACCCTGCGCCCACCACACTGATTGCGATAAAAGAGAGCACGAATGAATGCGGGCTGAAGAAAACGCTTGCCAGCATAAACACACCGCCCCAGGCCATGGCTCCCGCAACATGCCCTTTCCTCTCCCGGGTCTTATCGGAATGCCGCGAAAGCAATACCATCCCGATGCCCGTCACAATAAACGGGATCGTAAACAGAAGCCCTACGGTCAGGTCGCTCAGGTGTTTCTCGCGGTGAAGCGCGCTGGGCAGCCAGAACAGATAGCCGTAGTTGCCGCTGTTTTGCGTGAAATAAATAATCACCAGCAGCAGCACCTGAGGGCGCAGCAGCACTTTGAGGAACGGTTCCGGCTTCCCCGGATTGAGTTCGGCTGACTCTGTCTCCAGAGTAGTCTTCAGAAAGTTCCGTTCTTCGCCTGAAATCCATTTGGCGTGGTGCGGGTGGTCTTCGATGAACATGAGCCAGATAATCAGCCACAGAAAAGGCAGTGCGCCTTCTGAGATCAGCATCGCGCGCCAGCCCCAGCGGCCGAGAATCCAGCCTGATACCGGCGAGGAGAGCACCACGGCTGTGGGCAGGCACAGCATCCAGTAGGCATTTGCCCGCGCGCGTTCGCCACGTGGGAACCAGTGCGCCAGCAGGACCAGCGTGGCCGGCCACACGCCGCCCTCGGCGATGCCAAGCACAAATCGCATGACCCAGAACTCCTCCCATGTGCGCACCAGCCCGCAAACCACAGCCGCAACCCCCCAGCAGACCAGCAGAATGCTGATAAACTTTTTCGCACTCCAATGTTCTGCCAGGTAGCCGCCCGGAATCTGCAGCAGCAGGTAGCCCCAGAAGAAGATGCCCGCCGCGCTGCCGGCCTGTGCCGCGTTCATGTGAAGATCGTGGCTGAGCGAGGGCAGGGCCAGAGAGATGTTCGTCCGGTCAACGAACGCGATCGTGTACATGATGAAGGCGACCGGAATGATGTGCTGCCAGCGTTTCTCTGGAATGGGCATAAGCGGGCAGGATTATACCAGACTCCCGCCTCGGCACAATCCTTAAGTGAGTTTGCCGGACAGGTCTCAAAGGAAGAGTATTCAAGAAGAACGGGTGCTGAGGGAGACGACGTGATACCGCCAGGGAACTGCGAGGTCACGTGCGCACTTTGCGCTTCTCGTAATTTTCCATGCAGTTCTTCGAGCAGAAGTGAAGGATGCGCCCGTTTTCTTCCAGCCGATGTGAAACCTCAGTCGAAACAAACATGCCGCACACAGGATCGCGTGCAGTGTGGCCCTCGGCTACTTTGGGCGAGCTCTTCTGCCCGCTTTGGGACCGGCTGTCCACACCCCTGGGCCCGCCGCCCAGCATGCCGCGAATGGACCTTGAGATGGCATACACCATGCCGATCATCAAAACCAAGTCCATGATGATTTCAATTAAGCGTGCCACACTAGTAAGACGGCGCCCAACCTGGCGGGGATGCCCCGTTTACTCTAACGGGCCATGGCAGAGCCTGGGCCCGCCATCGCTGCATCCAATTTTGCCTTGATTTCCCCAAGCCCAGGATAATTCGGGTTCTGCCGGTTGAGTTCATTCCAATATTTGGCGGCGGTCCGCAAGTCGTGAGTGCCCTCAAGGTTCACAACGATGAGGTTGAATATGGTCGGCTGGTGATTCGGGTCGAGCGCAAGAGATTTGTTGTATTCCGCGATGGCCTGCCGGGCCTGGCCGGTGTAAAAGTAGCAGGTTCCCAGGTCCGTCCACGCGTTAATCTCATTAGCGTTCAACTTCAGCGAACGCTCGTACCACTCGACCGCTAGGTTGAAATATTTTTTGTCATAAAGGTAGTTTGCCAGTTGCAACGGGATTCCGGCATCCTGCGGATTCTGCCTGGCTCGTTGTTCGTAACTCTGGATAATTTGCGCGACTTCGAGCGGCGGGTGCCCCGCGGGAAGGCCCGTTGCCGGATCAACATTCGCGTTTCCGCCCATGCCCATTGCAGCGGCTGGACCCGATTCCGCGCCTTGCGCAGCCGCGGCAACGGCCGGCGCCGGAATATTAACCTGCCGCTGGGACTTGTAGATGAATCCTGCCAGAAATCCGACGCTTAAGAAAATAACAGCCGTCACAATCGTTTCGATTTTCACTTCGCTCCAATGCCCGAATTCTCAAACTTCTACTCGAAGAACTTTATAGTACGATATAACCTCAGCCAATGGTAGCAGAAGGAGTTGTTCAGCTCCGTTAGAGCGTTCTGCGTTTTCATTTTTAACCGTTATCACCGAGGGAGGCAATATGCCGCAAATTTTTCGAAACATGATCGCCGGCGAGTGGGTTGAATGCGCTTCAAAGGAAACTTTTCCCAACATTAATCCTGCCAACACGGACGAAGTACTCGGGAACTTTCAGGCTTCCGGCGCCGAAGAAGTGAACACCGCCTGCGCCGAGGCGGCAAAGGCGCAGCCGGCATGGGCTGCACTGCCAGCCCCGCGCCGCGGCGAATACCTCTTCAAGGCCGCCGAGCTGCTGGAGTCCCGCCTCGACAAGGTTGCTGAAGACATGACCCGCGAGGAAGGCAAAACCCTGCCCGAAGCCAAGGGTGAAGTCAAACGCGCCATCAATATTTTCCGATATTTCGGTGGCGAGGGTGCGCGGTCATTCAGTTACCAGATTCCTTCCGAGCGCCCAAACGTTTTCTGCTACATGATGCGCAAGCCGCTCGGAGTGGTGGGACTGATCACGCCATGGAATTTTCCCAGTGCAATTCCTGCGTGGAAAATGGCCCCCGCGCTGGTTGCGGGCAACACAGTGGTGATCAAGCCCGCGTCGCTGGCGCCCCTCAGCCCCTACCGCCTGGTGGAGGCGCTGGTTGAAGCCGGAATACCCGGCGGCGTAGTCAATTACGTCACCGGAAGCGGCAGCGGAGCCGGTAACGCGCTGGTGGAACATCCTGCCATCCGCGGCATCTCGTTTACCGGCTCGTGCGATGTGGGCAATCGCCTGCACGAGAAACTGGCTGGGCGAAAGGTGCGAATTCAGCTTGAAATGGGCGGCAAGAATCCAACCATTGTCCTGAAGGACACGGATCTCGATTACGCCGCGGAGATTCTGGTGAATGGCGCCTTCTTCTCCACCGGGCAGAAATGCACCGCCTGCAGCCGGGCCATCATCGAAAAAGATATTTACAAGCCGCTGGTGGAAAAGCTCGTCGCGAAGACGAAAGCGTTGAAAGTAGGTAACGGAGTTGAGCCGGGAATCCAGATGGGGCCTGCGGTTGACGAGAGGCAGCTCGAGACCGATCTGAAGTATATTGAAATCGCCAAAAAAGAGGGCGCCAAACTACTTTGCGGCGGGAAGCGCCTGACGGGCGGGATTTATGACAAAGGCTTCTTTGTCGAGCCGACGATTTTCGACGAGGTCAAGCCGGAGATGCGCATTGCCCAGGAAGAAGTCTTCGGGCCGGTGCTGGGGTTGATGGCGGCTGAGGATTTTGAAGACGCCATGCGCGTGGCCAACGGAGTGCCGTTCGGACTTTCCGCCTCCATTGTTTCGCGAGACCTGACGCGGGTGCATCAGTTTATCAACGGCATCGAGGTGGGCCTGATCACCATCAACCTGCCGACGGCGGGAGTGGAATATCAGCTTCCCTTTGGCGGCACGAAGGAATCGAGTTTTGGCATGCGCGAGCAGGGGCCATTGGCGCTTGATTTCTATACAGAATCGCGCACGGTTTATTTGAAGTATACGCAATAGGAAGAATCTGAGACTCCTCCAGGAGATTGCCATGAAGAAGACGCAACAATTTCTCGCCAAGCTCAAGCTGCCGTATGAAGACAATCATGCGCTCAAGCCAACTTCGCTCCGCTTTAAGGACGGCGGGCAATACCGCTTTGAAATTCCCAGCGTCGAGGGTCCGCGCGTTTTCCGCGACGTGCTGGATGCCGCCAAGGACCTGAACGTTCCGATTCACCGTGTCAGCCAGGGCAGCGGCGTCATGCTGCTGACCCGCGCCGAAATCTCGGAGATGGCGCACATCGGCCGCGACCAGCGCATCGAGGTGTGCCTGTTCGTTGGGCCGCGCGCCACTTTTGAGACGGGCGCGCAGACCGCTTCAACGGCCGGCAAGGTGATGGGGCTCCAACACCGGGGGGCCGACCAGCTCGTCTACGCCATTGAAGACGTCAAACGCGCCTGCGATCTCGGAATTCGCAGTATTCTTCCCGCCGACCTTGGTTTGATCTGGGTGATCAACGAAATGAAGAAAAAAGGTGAACTGCCCAGGAACCTGGTGGTCAAGAGTTCGGTGACGCTGCCGGCGGCCAATCCCGCTACGGCAAGGCTGTTTGAGCAGGCGGGTGTTTCCACGTTGAACATCCCCACCGACCTTGCGCCGGCTCAGATCGGCGCCATTCGTCAGGCGGTGAATATTCCCATCGACCTCTACATCGAAGTGCCTGACAACTTCGGAGGTTTTATCCGGTATTACGAGATGCCGCTGATCATCCAGGTGTCGGCGCCCAATTACTTCAAGTTCGGGTTGCGGAATGCTCCTGACATTTATCCCTCCGGCGGCCACATTGAAGACCTGGCGGCCCGGATGGGCCGTGAGCGCGTCCGTCGCGCGCGCATTGCCCTTGATCTGCTCGAGCAGTACGCGCCAAACGTGACGATGTCGCCGCTCGGTTCGAAAGACCTGGGCATCCCGGAGGTGTAGCCCGAACGCTGCCCGCAGTAGCGCCTCTGGCGTTTTGTCAAACCTCTGTCAAATCTTCCGGGCTTGCCGCGCCACTCAGAAACCCGCCTGGCCAAATCCCGTATTATGATGTTAGGCATCTGTAAGCATGGAAAGCGTTCTCCCAGTCTCGAAGCCCCTGCTGGCTGCATTGGCGGCAACTTTTGCCGCTGCGGCCGTGCTTTACAGCTCGCTCTGGATGTACTCCATCCGCTGGCAGAGCGGCGTAGAGCTGGGCTTTGATTTCGACTATATTGGGGCGCTGCACGCTGAACGCGTCCGCACCGTCGAGCCCGGCGGGCCCGCGGCCAAAGCGGGGTTAAGACCGGGAGACCGCATCACAGCCGTCAACGAGCACCCGATTGAAGATCGCCACATGATTTTTGACGTGTGGTCACGCCAGAAACCCGGCAACGAGGTGGAACTCAGAGTCGTTCGCGAAGGGGAAACGTCTCCTCTGCTGCTGACCGCCACCTTCCGAGCGCGCCGGTCGCCGTCGAAAGAGGCCGGGCTGACCGAGCGGTTGGGCCAGGAAGTTCTTCATACTTATCCCCTGGTATTCCTGATAGTCGGCTTGCCGGTCCTCTTTTGGCGGCTTGAGGACCGCAACGCCTGGCTGCTGTTGCTGATGTTCATGTGTTTCACCGCCGCTCCTCCTTTTCCAAACATGTTCGCTGGATTGGATCCTGCGCTTCGCTCGTTTTCCATGGCCTATCGGGCAATATTCAGCACCTTCCTGGGAGCGATCTTCTACTGCTTTTTCACCCTCTTCCCTGCCCGCTCGTTCCTGGAGCGCCGCCTGCCGTGGCTGAAGTGGCTTGGCTTCGCCATTGCCGCCACATTCGCGGTTCCCGGATTGCAGATCGGAACTTCTCGAGCTCCTGAGTTTGTGGAACATCTGATCGGAGGGCATGCTTTACACATTTTCCGCCTCACCTACAGTTATGGCTTCATTGCAGCGGGTTTGATCGCGCTGCTGGCGAACGCCGTCACCGCGCCCACCCCGGAAGCCCGGCGCAAGATTCGTGTAATTCTTTGGGGCACTCTGGTGGGAGTGCTACCGATCTCGTTCCTCACAGCTCTGGGCGATTTCCTTCGGGTCCATCCGCCACTGGCTTTGGGCGTAATACTGGTCGTTCTGCTCTTTCTCTTTCCTCTCTCCTTCGCCTATGCGGTGGTCAAACATCGCGTCCTCGAGGTCCCTGTCCTGTTGCGCCGCGGCGCGCGTTATCTGCTCGTCCTTCGCGGCTTTACGATTTTGCTGGCCCTTGTCAGCATCGGAGTTACGCTGGCTTTCGCGGTCTTTCTGGCCCCCTACCTGGAACTGTTTGCCGCCGGAGGAATTCCAGGCGGCATCGCCTTAGGGGCAGGCTTCGGCACCGTTCTGCTGTGGGCCGGAATGGAGGTCCACAAGCGTGTGGGAGAAAGGATCGACCGCGCCTTTTTCCGCAATTCATACGATGCCCGCATGGTCCTTGAGAACCTGGTCGAAATTTCCCGGAATGCAACTGACCGGGAAAAATTGGCCGGCCTTTTGCAGAAACACGTGGGACAAGCGTTGAGTCCAAGCTCGTTGGTGGTTTACCTGGAGACGGACGCCAACCGGCTTTCCGCCATGCGCGGCGATGTCCCGCCGGAACTGGCTTCCCTCTCCCCCTCTGATCCCGTGCTGGCTGAAGTGGTCCGTCGCGGGCGGCCCTGGGACGTGACCGAGGAGGAGGATAAGCTTCCCCGGCCGTTTCGGCTGGCGCCGCTCAAGCCCGACTGCCTGGTGCCAGTGCTTGGACGTCAGGGCCATCTGGTGGGTCTGCTGGTGCTCGGTTCAAGGCTATCGGAGGAGCCTTATTCCCGCGAGGACAGGCGGCTTCTGGCGTCTGTGGCCATCCAGGCCGGCATCGCCATGGAAAGCATCCATCTGGGCGAGGAGATTGCCGAACGCATCGAGACGGAGCGGCACGCCGCGCAGGAAATGGAGTTTGCGCGTCAGGTCCAGGCCCGGCTGTTCCCCCAAAAACTTCCCCCTCTGCGCACGCTTGAGTACGCGGGAGGCTGCGCTCCGGCCCGCGAAGTTGGCGGCGATTTCTACGATTTTCTGGAACTCCGGCCCGGCCGCCTGGCGCTGGTGCTGGCGGACATCGCGGGCAAGGGCGTGTCGGGCGCCTTGCTGATGGCCAATCTGCAGGCCAACCTGCGCAGCCAGTATGTCCTGGCGCTCGACGATATTTGCCAGCTTCTGAGTTCGGTGAACCGGCTATTCTACGAAAACACGGGCGACAGCAGCTATGCTACGCTTTTTTTCGCGGATTACGACGACTCAACCCGCCGACTCCGCTACGTGAATTGCGGACACCTGCCGCCCCTTCTGTTGCGCAAGTGCAGCCCTTCCACTGCCGGCCCTAACCCGCCGTTGAATGTCGAACGCCTGGATTCCACGTCAACGGTGCTGGGCCTGTTTGAGGCATGGGATTGCAGGGTCTCGGAGATCGCCCTCAGCCCTGGTGATACTCTGCTCCTTTACACCGACGGCGTGACAGAGGCTGCCAATTCCTCGGGCGAAGAATTTGGAGAGTCGCGGCTGCTGGAGACGGCGTGCTCCCATTACAAACTCAATGCCGGGCCGCTGCTCGATTCTGTAATCCAGGCCGTGCAGCGGTTCAGCAGCGAGAAACAGGCGGATGACATCACCCTTGTGGTGGCGCGCTGTCTGGCGTGACCGAAGGACGCAGAGGACTGGCGCCTGCAAAACACCTTCAACAGCCTGATGGTGACTCAGTTTGGTTGCTGTTTTGTGGCACGGCCATCTTGGCCGTGTCCTTTCACAGAAGCAAGGGCGAGGACGCCCGTGCCACCAATCAAACTGTACCACTACCCAGCGTCTTGGTTCCTGCGTGTTCCGTTTGGATTTGTGATAAACTTTGCTCATGAGGTGTCTGCTCGCCTTTGCGGTGTTTCTGGCGGGTGCCTTATCTCCACTCGCCCTTAGCGGCCAATCCGCTATCGCAGTGGCGGCTCCGTCCGCTCCCGGCTCTTGGATGCAGCCCGGACCTTTCATCGTTCGCCCGTTCGGCTTCCATAACATTGTTTTTCCGCCATTTTACGGATATCCGGAGAGCTATCCCTTCACCTATTTCTACCCCAGCCTGTGGCCGCCGCTCGATGTTCAGTACCAGCAAGCCTCTCTGATCGCGCACGGTGACGTTGCCGCGGAAGTGGCTGCACAAGAGAAAGAGTATCTCTCGAACCAGGTGCAGTCGCTGAAAGACGAGCTGCACTCGCTTCGCGAGCAACAGGCCTCCATGGAGTCCCACGCGCCGCCAGGCGCCGAACAGCCCGGGCAGCCTCTGCCCCAGGCCCAATCCCACCCTCAGCCGGCATTCCCGGCCACGGTGTTCATCTACCGCGACGGGCACGAGATGGAAGCGCGCGACTATGCAATCTTTGGTGAAACACTGTGGGTCTTCGACGGCCAGTCAGCCCGCAAGTTTCCGCTGTCCGATTTCAACATCGCCGCCAGCCGGCAAGTCAACGAAGAACACGGGGTTGAATTCCCGCTGTCTGACCAGCACCGCCAATAATCTCACCCGGCCCACCCAACACCACATGCCCTGATTAGTATTCCGTGCTTGCGTTCCTGGCCGGATGACATCATAATCTTGCCTTTTCGGGTCCATCTGCGCTCGCAATCAAAGGAGGATTCGCATGCCATCGGAAGAGGTTAAGCTGAATCAAGACCTTTCAACCAAACCGTCACGCCGTAGATTTCTGAAAAGCGCCGCCGCTATAGCCTTGGCGGGGCCTGCTCTGGCCTGTGGCCCCGACAGCGGGGTCAAAGAAGGGGCCACGGCGGCGCGGTCGGGCAAGCCGCGTCTGCTTTGCGTCGGGACCTATAGCTCGCCGGCAGGGCCCGAAGGAAGCCCCGGCCGCGGCCAGGGTGTCTACCTTTTTGAAATGGATTCCGCAAGCGGCGCCCTCACCCAGCGCGGACTGGTCGAGAATCCCAGGAACCCTTCGTGGCTCGCTCTGAGTCCTGACAAAAAGCATTTATATTCCGGTGATGAAATCCACAATTACCAGGGCAAACGCTCGGGCGCGGTCAGTTCGTATTCCGTTGATCCTTCCACCGGGCACATTACTTTGCTCAACACCGTCAGCTCCGAGGGCGACGGTCCGGCCCACATCAGCGTCCACCCTTCCGGACGCTACGTCTTTGTCGCAAACTACGGCGGAGGAACCATCGCCGTCGTGCCCATCCTTTCCAACGGAGAACTAGGGCCTGCCACCGACGTTCACCAGGACAAAGGTCCGCTCGGCCCGCAGCACGCCACCAGCGCGCCTCCGGGCAGTTTTGCCATCAGCGGCCACGACGCGCCGCACGCGCACATGATTGAATCGGATCCCAGCGGTAAACGCGTCATCTCCACGGACCTGGGGATGGATAAAATCCTGATCTGGAACATTGATCTCGACAAGGGCAAGCTGACGCCGAACGACCCACCCTCGGCTTCAGCGCCTCCAGGCGATGGCCCGCGCCATTTTGTGTTCCATCCTAACAGCCGCTGGTTCTATTGCATTCAGGAGGAAGGCTCGTCAATCGTAGTCTACGATTATGCCTCGAACGGCAGCCTGACCCAGAAGCAAGTGCTCTCGACGTTGCCCAAGGGCTTTGCCGGCACCAACTACACTTCCGAGATCCGCATTTCGCCCGATGCAAAGTTCATTTACGGCGCCAACCGGTTGCACGACAGTATCGCATGGTTCTCTATCGATGGAGACGGCAAGCTTACTTTTGCTGGCGAAGAATGGACCCGCGGCGATTATCCCCGCAGCATCACCATCGATCCCGCGGGCGACTTCCTTTACTGCTGCAACCAGCGTGCCGACGCCGTCACCACGTTCCGCGTCAACAAGCAGACCGGCGCGCTCACCTTTACCGGCCAGTACACGCCCGTCGGAACTCCCGCTAATGTGGTGTTCCTGACGTGAAGATCATATTGTCCAAGCGGATTGCAGGGCCGGAGGGCTGGTCCAGCGCCTGCTTGCCGTGTGGAGAATCGTTGGCATTGCTTATTTCTTCGGCCGGAAGAGCTGGACAAACACTGCGCCCATCACGATCATAATGGCCCCCCACCACACCGGCGCGTGGAAGCTGGCCAACACGGTAGCCGGCGGATGGGACCATTCTACAAGTCCACTGACAAAAATCAGGATGCCGTATATAAGAATTAAGATACCAGCAAAAAACCAGACAGGGATCATCCTACGTTCTTCACTCATTCCGACACTCCCGTGTACTCAGTTTCAGTATGACTCCGCTTTCGGTCATGGCTCTCTCCCAAGTTCTACCGGAAGATCCATTGCAGCACCAGGAACACCGCGAAGCACACTCCGCACCAGAAGATCGGCCGCTGATAGAGCGGCAGATGCCCTTCGCTGGGGATTTCAGTTTCGCCGTAAACGAGGCCCTGCAATTCCCCAGCGGGCGTGGGCGTGGTTAACAGGCTGATGATGACCGTGACGATAACGCAGGCCACCCAGGCCCACAGAGCCTGCCACATCGCCTGCGCCAGCGGCGCCGACTTTGAATAAAACGTGAACCAGGCGACGCGGCCGGGATGGTTGCGCATCAGCGAAAACATGGTGACAGACGAGACCACGCCCGCCAGCAAGCCCCAAAACCCAGCCTTTTTCGTGGCGCGCTTCCATAACATGCCGATGAGGACGGTGCCAAACAGCGGCGCGATGAAAAAGCTGAACAACGCCTGAACATAATCCATCAGGCTGCCGAACCGCGTGACGACATACGCGGCGCCAATACTCACCAGCAGCCCGATGATCGTACACCAGCGTCCCATGGCCACGTAGTGCTGGTCGGTGGCGCCCTTCCTGATGAATGGCCGGTAGAGATCGTAGGTCCAGACGGTGGCGAAGGCGCTGATGTTCCCCGCCATTCCGGACATAAACCCGGCTATCAGCGCCGTGATTCCCAGGCCCAGCAAACCGGGGCCGAGATAGCGAGCCATCATCAGCGGCAGGACCTGGTCATAGGTGTGTTGTCCGGGCGCTGCCATGTTGGTGGGATAGAGGTGGAAAGGCAGCACCGCCAGGCCCAGCAATCCAGGCAGGATTACAATGAACGGGACTGCCATCTTGAAGAATGCGCCGATGATGGGCGCGGTTTTCGCTGCGCGGATGTCTTTGGCGGCGATCACGCGCTGCACCACCAGAAAATCCGTCGTCCAATAGCCCATCGAGAGCACCGCCCCGAGGCCAAAAACGATTGCCACCCATTGCACGCCCATGGGGTTCTGCGATGGGTTGGTCATCGGCGTCCACAAATGAGTGAAATCCTGTCCGGGGAAGTTCTGATGGATTTTTGCCACCATGCCGGACCAGCCGCCGCTTTCCACCAGTCCCAGGATGGGAATCAACAGAGCGCCCAGCCAGATGAGGAAGAACTGGATGACCTCATTGAAAATGGCCGAAAACAGCCCGCCCAGCGCAACGTAAATGCCCACGGTCAGAGAAGAAACCCAGATGCTGAAATGAATGTTCCAGCCCAGGATCACCTGCATCACCACCGCCATCGCATACATATTGACGCCGGACATCAAAATGGTCATCACGGCAAAGGTCACGGCGCTGAGCCCGCTTGTAGCATGGCCATACCGCAACTCCAGATAACCCGGTACGGAGTGCGTCTTGCAGATGTAATAAAAGGGCATCATGACGATGGCGAGAAACAGCATGGCGGGAATCGCGCCCACCCAGTACCAGTGCGCCGCCAGAATGCCATACTGGTAGGCATTGCCGGCCCAGCCCAGTAATTCGAGCGATCCAAGGTTGGCGGAGATGAAGGCAAGTCCGGCCACCCAGGCTGTCATCTCGCGGCCAGCCACGAAAAAGTCCTCGCCGCGCTTGGCGTAGCCCTTCAGGTAGAATCCGATTCCCAGTACCGCAACGAAATAAATGATGATGATGGCCAGATCGACCGGCCTGAGGCTGATCATCCTTCTTCCGGCCGCGGCCGGTGCTGCCAGCAATGCATAAACCAGAACGCCGAAGTGGATCATCTTTCACCTTTGGCCTGGAGATCTATGAGCGCGAGCCATGCCGCCAGGCTGGCCTGCCACAACCGATCCGCCGATTTTAGCAATATCGGGCCGCAGCCTTGTTGCCGCCCCTCGAAGACAGCGCGTCCTGTCTCGATCCTCTGACGGAAAAAGCAAGATGTCATGTTCCGGCAGGATGTTCAAGAGGAAACTGCAATTGCTGTCGGTCTCATCTTGCCGCCCAGCCATGCACCTGCCACCCGCAGGTGCTTCCTCGAAATTCTCTTTGCTTCGTCAAAGCGTGTTCTGTATCATCAGGCGGGTAAATGCCGCGCTGAGATAGGGTGGCTTTGCACCGGTTTTGACCGGCCTCGCACCCGCGGCGGATCTGGCGCTGAACACCATTTCAACTTCCGGGAGAGTCCCCATGAATCGTCGAAGCTTCAATCGAATCCTCGCAGGAGCAGGGCTGGGCAGCCTTGGCGCGACCTCTCTGCTCCCGGCCACACCAGCAAGTCCGGCCAGGGCGCCAGCCGCCGCCGCTGCGCCGTACAAGGTTTCCATCATGTTATGGACGGTCTTCCACAACCTGCCCTTCGAGCAGCGGCTTGAAAAGGTTTCCGAAGCCGGCTACCACGCCGTGGAACTCGTGCGCGAGTTCGAACATTGGACCGATTCCGATTACACCCGGTCCAACCGGAAGAAGCACCAGCTTGGCATCAACTTTGATACAACTGCCGGGCTCCGTCATGGAATTGGCAATCCAGCGGAACGCGACGCGTTCTTGAAAGACCTGAGCGGGATGCTTACGGTTTGTGACAAGCTGGACTGCCCGCGCCTGATCGTCATGTCAGGCAATGTTGTGCCCGGAATGGCGCGCGCCGATCAGCACCAGAGCTGCGTCGAGGGATTAAAACGCGCGGTAGAAATGGTGGAGGGCAAAAACATCACGCTGCTGGTCGAGAACATCGATCCCGAGGAAAATCCCAAATACTTCCTCACCTCGGTGGCGGAAGGATTCGATATCATCAGGGCAGTCAACCACCCTCAGGTAAGGTTCCTCTACGATTTCTATCATGAGCAGATCGCCGAGGGGAACCTGATCGAGAAAATGGAGAAGAACATCGATCTGGTTGGGGTATTCCACGTCGCCGACGTTCCACACCGCCACCAGCCCGGCACCGGCGAAATCAATTACAACAACATCTACAAAAAAATGGTGGAACTGAAATATGACCGCTACATCGCCATGGAATTTATGCCCGTTGGCGACCCCATCCAAATCCTTCGTGCTGCGCGTGAGGAGGCGGAGCGTGTCTAGCAGCCTGGTGTTGCGTTACCCCAATAGGTGAACCACCCGAGACGGCCGCTCATGCTGACCCCTTGCCTGTCATCCTGAGCCCGCGAAGCGGGAGAAGGATCGCCGCAGTGGTGGGACGTCCGCAGCGAATCCGCCGCTGCACCGCCCAATCCTGCGGCTGTCTTCTTATGCTACTGGTACATGATGTAGCTCGGCTGGGGAGATAGGCGCAGTATTTCTGCGGGGGTCATAAGATGGTGGCCGATAATCACATCGTTCTTATAGAAGAGCTTGAACCCGGTGAACTGGACCGGCTGGCTTGCGATATAAGCCTTATACGTTGAAATCTTCAAAACCGGCGATCCGAACCCATCCATATCCATCACGATCTCAACTTCGGGCAGCGGTTTAATGGCGTGGAAGCCCGTCACCATATCTTCAGTGAACCGGTGGACAATGAGGATTTTGGGAGACACGTGGTTTTCCCGAACGATCTTTGCCAGAAAACGCGCTGCAAAATTGATTTGAGCGGCGTTCAATGTGCCGACACGGGTCCCGGGGCGCTTGCCGCCGGTCAAGGCAAATTCCGGGTCGAGAGCAAGCTCGACGTTCGGCCGCTTCAGATACGGCGCCAGTCGCGGCAGTTCTTCCTCCACAGTGCTCCAACCGGGCTGCACATCCAGAAAAACCAGCCCGTGGATCTGCTCAGCCATACTGATTGCTTTTTCGATATGGCTGGCCGGCATGCGCAGGCGGTACTTCCCGTCGCGAGTGGGAACGTTCTGCCCGGAAACCGCAATGTAATCCACCGCCGGAACAACCGGTGTGGACGGGTCCGCGGCCGCCCACGAGGCCGCTGCGGCTTTCAGCATCTGGAGCACCTTGTCCGGGGGATATTCACCCAGAATTCCCATACGCGTCGAATAAAAATTGCCGTAGTACGCGACGATGCGCTTGAAGGGCAGCACTGCGCCGGCATCGGGATAGGCGGCATGCACGGGCCAGAGCGGCGCCGGGCATGGCCGGAGCACAGTCTGCTTTGTAACGTATGCCACCGGGCGGGCTGCGGCAACGGTCCGGTAAGCCCTTGCCCGCTTCCGGCCAGAAGGACCGGTCGAGGGAGACGGCGAGCAATCTCCGCGCGGCGGAAGGTTCGCGATCTCGAGCATTTTTTCGTTATAGGCAGCCCGATCCAGGACAGGAACCACGGGAGTACGCACAGCAGATACGGGTGCGGACACGATCTGTGTGTGCATCCGCGGGTGACGGTGCCGTAGAAGCAGCGTGGCGCCGATACCGGCGACCGCGATAGCGCACAATACACCGATAACTTCCCTTGGCTTTATGACTCGATGGCTCATATTTTCCTGTAGCACTCCGTTCCGGCCCCGTGGTGGTCCCTCCAGCCATCATCGTGACTCCTTCGCGCTCGAACGGGCGGCGCACTCCCGTTGGCTAGCTCACTAGCACGACCCTCCATCTTATCATAAGCACGCAAATCTGAAGCCGTCGGCCGTCGTAATTCAGTCGGCCGGAAGCAGACTGTGATCTATTGGAGGATTGTCCGAAGGCCCAAGCTGGCTACATTCCAGGGTTTTTGAACTTCACCGGCGGCGCGACCCTTTCCGGACCGTTCACTGCCATCAGGAAGTCGAAATCGCACCCCTCGTTCGCCTGTAGGATATGGTCCAGGAACATCCGGCCGTAACCTCGCACGTAATGCGGCTGTGCTGGCTTCCATGACTTCATGCGTTTCTTCAACTCTGATATGGATACTTCTAATTCCAAGCGTCTTTTGTGAACGTCAAGCTCTATTAAATCACCGTCTCTTACCAGCGCCAGCGGCCCGCCGATAGCGGCCTCAGGTGCAACGTGCACCACCATTGTGCCGTAGCTCGTGCCGCTGATCCGCGCGTCGCTCAACCGAACGACATCGCGAACGCCGGCTTTCAGCAGTTTCCGAGGTATCGGCAGATGGCCCCACTCCGGCATCCCCGGGCCGCCTTTGGGCCCGGCGTTCTTCAGCACCAGCACGCTGGATTCATCCACATTTAACTTGGGATCGTCAATCCGTTTGATCAGGTCAAGATTATTCTCAAAAACTACGGCCCGCCCCTTGTGCCGGGCAAAGTGCGGCGAAATGGCCGATTGCTTGATCACAGCTCCATCCGGCGCCAGATTCCCGCGCAGAATTGCCGTTCCGCCCTCCGGACGTAAAGGCTCATCGAGAGTCTTGATCACTTCCCGATTGAAGGTAGCCGCCTGGGCCAGATTTTCGGCAAGCGACTTTCCGGTCACGGTCAGGGCTTTGCCATGCAGCAGGGGCAGTATTTCTTTCATCAGCGCGGCGTTTCCGCCGGCGTAGCTGAAGTCTTCCATCAGGTAGCGCCCGGAGGGCCGTACGTTCGCCAACACGGGAGTGGTACGCGAAAGGTCGTCAAATTTTTTGAGCGGCAGGTCGATTCCCAGCCGGCCCGCAATCGCCACCAGATGCACGATGGCGTTGGTTGAACCGCCAACCGCCATGTCCACGCGGATGGCGTTCTCAATGGCCTGGCGGGTCATAAGGTGCGAAGGCCTCATGCCCTCCCAGACCATCTCCACAATGCGGGCCCCGCTCTTTTCAGCAATTGCGAGACGCCGCGAATCCGAAGCGGGAAGATCGGCCGAGCCCGGCAGCATCATGCCCAGGGCCTCGGCCACGCAGGCCATCGTAGAAGCTGTACCCATCACGGTGCAATGGCCCGCGCTTCGGGACACGCATGATTCCACCTCGCACCATGCCTCCTCGCTCAACTGACCGGCGCGGACTTCGTCCCACAGCCGGCGCACGTCCGTCCCGGACCCAAGTTCCTGCCCGCGCCACATGCCCCGCAGCATGGGTCCGCCCGTCACCATGATGGCCGGAATATCGGCGCTGGCCGCGCCCATCAGTTGCGCAGGTGTCGTCTTGTCGCAGCCCGCCAACAGAACAACGCCGTCCAGCGGGTAGGACGTGATGCACTCTTCCACGTCCATGGCCATCAGGTTGCGATAGAGCATGGTGGTGGGCTTCATTAGCATTTCGCCCAAAGAAATGGTCGGGAACTCCAGCGGGAATCCGCCCGCCGCCCACACGCCACGCTTCACGGCTTCCGCCACCTGGCGAAGGTGCGCGTTGCAATTGTTGAGCTCGCTCCACGAGTTGCAGATGCCGATCACGGGTTTCCCCTGGAAAACACGCTCACTGAAGCCTTCCGCGCGCAGCCAGGCCCGGTGGCCAACCCCCCAGCGGTCATTCGATCCGAACCAGGCGCTGCTGCGGAGCGGGTTGCGTTCTTTCTTTCTGGTGGTGTTCATCTGCGGTTTCCCTTTCCTGAGAAGCTGCTTGGGTCTGTAGTTGGTTGCAATGAATTTCGCGGCTTATTATGATACAGCAACACGGTAGCGCAAGATCAATGGTGAAGCGCGGGCACGAGCACAAGGGCCTTCCTTCGCAAGCGAATCAGAGGAGCAGAATGTGGGCGCCGAAAGCTCAAGAGGAAAGTTGGGCAGGAGAGAATTTCTGGGAACGGCGGCGATGATGGCCGGGCTGGAGTCGCTGGGCCCGCTGCTGCGCGCCGCGCGAAATGAAGCTGCTCCCTCCGCGCAAAGCGCGACGCACGCCTTTACCTGGCGCGATCAGGACTTTCTACTGGACGGCAAGCCATTCCAGGTCCGCTCCGGCGAGATGCATTATGCGCGCATCCCGCGGGAGTACTGGCGCGACCGACTGAAGAAATTGAAGGCCATGGGCCTGAATACAGTTTCGACTTACATGTTCTGGAACTTCCACGAAGCGCGGCCCGGCCAGTTCAACTTTGCCGGCCGGCACGATGCGGCGGCCTTCGTCCGCACGGCGCAGCAGGAAGGTTTGTGGGTGATTCTCCGTCCCGGCCCGTATAGCTGCGCGGAATGGGACTTTGGCGGCTTCCCGGGATGGCTGCTGGCCACGCCCGATATCAGGGTCCGCAGCAGCGACTCCCGTTTCCTCGACGCCGCGCGCCGCTACCTGCTGCACGTTGGCGCGGAGCTTGCGCCTCTCCAGGTGACCCGCGGCGGCCCTATCCTGATGGCGCAAGTCGAGAACGAATACGGATCGTTCGGGAGCGACCACGCCTACATGCGCGCGATCCGGCAGATGCTGCTTGACGCCGGGTTTAATGTCCCGCTGTTCACGGCCGACGGTCCCACCCCAAGGATGCTGTCAGGCGGCACTCTCCCGGAGGTCCTTTCCTGCATCAACTTCGGTTCCGACCCTGCTAAACAATTCGAGGCCTTTGCCCGCTTCCGGCAGAACGTTCCGCGCATGTGCGCCGAATTCTACCCGGGATGGTTTGACCACTGGGGCGAGATTCACCACCACGGCAACAATCAGAGCCTCATGGAAGGCGTGGAATGGATGCTCACGAACGGCGTTTCATTCAACCTTTATATGTTCCATGGCGGCACATCGTTCGGTTATATGAACGGAGCGAATTTTGGCAATGCGTACCAGCCGGATGTCACCAGCTACGACTATGACGCGCCGCTCGATGAGGCCGGCCGCCCGCGCGCAAAATATTTTGACTTGAAGAAACTTGTCGAGCAGCATTCGCCCGGCGCACAAGCTCCTCCTCTGCCGGCTGTGTTGCCGCTGATTGCAATTCCCCGCTTCGAGCTCACCGAATCCGCCCGGCTCGACGGCCTGCTCGACAATCCCATCCGCTCCATCGAACCAAAGCCTATGGAGGCGGTAGGACAGTCTTACGGGTTCATCCTTTACCGCTGGCTTCCCGAACGCCCTATCAAAGGCCGCCTGAACATCATCAGCATGAACGATTACGCCCTGATCTATCAGGGCGACAACAAGCTGGGTGAGCTCGACCGACGTTTCAACCAGAATGCCGTTGACGTTGACCTGGCTCCCGCGCAGCCCCTGGACATCCTGATTGAGAACATGGGCCGGATCAACTACGGCCCGCACATGGTGGATGACCGAAAGGGCATCACTGAAAGGGTGCTGCTGAACGGAAGAGAGTTGGGAGGTTGGCAGATATTTCCCCTCCCGCTGGATAACCTGTCAAAGCTGCAATTCTCGCCAAAGCCCAAACGCGGCCCGCGTTTTTATCATGACACGTTCCAACTATCATCCGTCGGCGACACCTTCATCGATATGCGCGGTTGGGGCAAGGGGCATGTCTGGGTAAACGGGCATCACCTGGGCCGCTTCTGGAAGATCGGCCCCCAACAGACCCTCTTCTGTCCCGCGCCATGGCTCAAGGCCGGAGAGAATGAGATCATTGTTCTCGAACTTGAAACAACCGGCGAAACTTCCGTCCAGGGTTTTAAGGACCCCGTCTACGAAACCGTTGAAATGGAGTAGCTCTGCTTCGAGCGCGGACGAGCTCAACAGCAGCGGTTCGGGCGCGAATATTTCTCCTGCTGGCGCTGGTCGTAGAATTCCCTTCTGCTCACGGGGTCGGCGCCTTTGGCGGCCACGCTCGCGCGGTAACGGGCGTAATCATTTTCGCCGCTCACTTCGCGGAGGTAATTCCAGAAGGTCCTCAGCAGGTTGGTCACAACAGCCATTCGTCACACTCTCCTTCTTATGCTTCCAGACCCGATAGTTGCGCGGGCGTTTCATTGAGGACGGGTTCCCTGCTCCCCACCGCGTAAGCCCACCAATGACGGCCGGACTCGACAAGAATCAAAACCACCAGTACGGCAAACGCCAGAGTGACTGCGGCGTCGAGCCGGTTGTTGAAGATGAGTCTCTGAGTTGTGGCAACCTGAGCAGCAGGGATTGCTCCGCTGGCAATCCGGTCGGTCAGCATCTGCGCCTGCGCCAGAAATCCCAGGTGCGGGTCGGGACTCCAGATCTTTTGATAGCTCGCCGTCATGGTCACGGCCACCAGCCAGGCCAGCGGCGCCAGCGTCACCCAGGCAAAACGCAGCTTCTTCATCTTGATCAGGATGGTTGTGCACACGCACAAGGCGATGGCGGCCAGCAACTGATTTGAGATGCCGAAAAGCGGCCACAAACTATTGATGCCGCCCAGCGGGTCTACCACTCCCTGATACAGAAAATAACCCCACGCCCCAACCACAGCCAGGCTGGTGAGCACCACGCCCGGATACCAACCCGTGCGGCCCAGCGGTTTCCATATATGGCCAAGGAGGTCCTGCAGCATAAAGCGGCCCACCCGTGTGCCGGCGTCGAGCACGGTCAGGATAAAGAGCGCTTCAAACATGATGGCGAAGTGGTACCAGAAAGCCATCACTTCAGTTCCGCCCAGCACGTTGGAAAAAATATGCGCCATGCCCACCGCCAGCGATGGCGCGCCGCCGGTGCGGTTGAACAGCGTGATCTCGCCCACCTTCGAAGCCAGGTCTGCCATGGCCGCCTGGGTCACGGGAAATCCCCACCCGGAAATAGTCGCTACAGCTTTGCCGGCCGTCTCGCCCACGACGCCCGCCGGGCTGTTGACGGCAAAATAGACGCCGGGCTGCAACACACCGGCCGCCACAATCGCCATGATGCCGACAAAGGACTCCATGAGCATGCTTCCGTATCCGATCATGCGCGCGTGTGTCTCTTTAGTGATCAGCTTGGGCGTCGTGCCGCTGGAGATCAGCGAGTGAAATCCCGAGATGGCTCCGCAGGCAATCGTAATGAAGCAGAAAGGGAAAATTTTCCCGGCAAAAATCGGGCCTGTGCCATCGGCAAAGCGCGTGATGGCGGGCAGGTGCATCATCGGCCGCGCCGCCAGAATGCCAACCGCCAGTGCCAGAATGGTCCCCAGCTTGACAAATGTTGAAAGATAATCGCGTGGCGCCAGCAGCAGCCACACCGGCAGGATGGATGCCGCCAGCCCGTAAATAATAATCATCCAGGCCAGCGCTGGTCCGCTGTAGTTGAACCAGTGGGACAGCGTGGCAGATTCGGCCACATAACGCCCGCCCACCACAGCCGCTATGACCAGCGCAACTCCCATGAGAGAGCCCTCAAGAATTCGGCCGGGGCGCAGATATCGGAGGTGGATGGCCATCAGGAAGGCGATCGGGATGGTGGCGGCAATGGTGAAGAGCCCCCACGGGCTGCCCTTCAATGCGTTCACCACCACCAACGCGATCACGGCGATCAGGATAATCATGATGAGCAGAACGCCAAAAAGCGCCGTCCACCCTGCCGTCGAGCTGATTTCTTCCTTCGCCATCTGGCCCAACGATTTGCCATCGCGCCGAATCGAGCAGAATAGCGTCACGAAGTCCTGCACGGCGCCGCCCAGCACTCCGCCAATCAGTATCCAGAGCGTACCTGGCAGATAGCCGAATTGCGCGGCGAGGATCGGCCCCACCAATGGCCCCGGACCGGCAATGGCGGCAAAGTGGTGTCCGAACACGACCCATTTGTTGGTAGGAATAAAGTCGCGGCCGTCGTCTTTACGCTCGGCGGGAGTGGCCCGCGTTTCATCCAGCTCGAGCACGCGATAGGCGATGAACCGGCTGTAAAAGCGGTACCCCAGCACGAAGATGCACGCGGCGGCGGCGACCAGCCACACGGCGTTGAGTTGCTCACCGCGCGAGATAGCGATCATTCCGAGGGCCGCCGCCCCCAGCCCTGCCACCAGCAACCAGAAGATTTTTTTGATGATGCTCATAGGGGCGGCGCCAAGACGCTCGAATTATAGCGTACGTCCGGCCAACACGTTGCCAGATTTAAGCACGTCGGGAACACTTGTAAAAATGGCCAGAGGGTGAAGTGAAAATTGATGCACTTGGTGCGCAAGACCCTGCAACCAATGGTCAGTGTTTCTTGCATACCTTCTCAGGAATTTCCGCGCTCCTTCAGGAACTCCACCCACAACCCATGGAGCAGATATTTTCCTCCATTGCTGCAATCGCCCAATTGAGCGAATCGTGTAAACGCCTTACCGTAGTCTTGGCGCGACCAATGCCCGCTGTCCTCGCGAGTTCCTGCCTCAGGTGAACAGTGTCAGACGCGATGACGGGCAAAGGTTGATGTCAAAACTGTCTGCTGAAGGAGGAAACAGTTCTTCCCAATGTGATGGGCCGTCGACCGCTTGTACGCGTTAGACGTTCGGCCAGTGCGACGAGGCCCAGATCTGAACTTGAGGCGCGAGAAGGGCTAATCCTGATCACAACTTCAGAATTCAAGTAGAGCAAATCAAATCAATTGATATCGCACATCTCGAGAGGATCAAGGAGGGGGAATGGAGAAATTCCTGAAAAGGTCATGGCACGAACAGAAAGGCCAGGATTCCGCAGAATATGCATTGATGTTCATCCTGGTAACCCTGGTTGTGGTTGCCGTGCTTCAAATCATGGAAGCCACGGTGCACAAAAGCTACGCGAGCGCGTCTTCAACGATGGCTGCAGTAGCAGGACACCGATCGTCCAGCAACTCCGATGCGGCTGGCGAGGCCGCTGCGGGGAATAACTCCGGTTCGCCGGACCAACCGGACCCGGGTGGCGCTGGTGACTCGAGCGGTGGCCAAGGATCGGGTCATGGGCACGGTCATGGACACGGCCATGGGAACGGCGGCGGAAATGGTTCCGGAAATGGCCACGGGTCCGGCCTTGGAAATGGATCGGGTGGCGGCTACGGCGGTTCAGGCGGCGGCAATGGCGGCACCCATGACGGCCATGACAATGGAAGCGGAAAGGTCCACAAAGACCACTAGTGGCTGCACACGTTGCGATTGGACCCGTGCTTTGACCGAGGCTATTTCCCTGCCGGTGGGCCGAGGAGCGCCGGCAGGAAGCTTTTGATTGTTCCTGTTTTGCGAATAAAGGACACCT
Organism: Terriglobia bacterium; assembly: GCA_035712365.1. NCBI lineage: Bacteria > Pseudomonadati > Acidobacteriota > Terriglobia > Terriglobia bacterium. The sequence goes on along the minus strand of DASTAW010000036.1, from coordinate 7,164 downwards.
ACAATGGAGCTGTTCAACAGGCAAATCTTCGCGATCCTGGAAAAGCCTCTCGACCTGACAACGAAACTGGTCCTCGGCCTGCTGAAAGGAGACGGCTCTCTATCGCATACAGGATCGAAGGATGGCCACTACAAGCCGTCTCCGTCAACGCATTCTCCCATCACCTCAAACCCGCTGGTTCCCGCCTTTCTGCTGCTGTTGGTCGGCTTCCTCGTGCTCTATTCGACCCCAGTCAAGACCTGGCTGATTGAAACGGAGGGCTTGCCGACATTGGCTCAGATCTTCTCGTTTTCCCGGAAGCAGAAACCGCCATCGTTGCCCAGGGAAGGTGAGCGCGTGAGTGTATGGGCAAGGACGCAGTCAGGCTTCTATTACTGCCAGGGTGGTACTCTGTTCGGCAGCGAGCCGGGGACAACGATGACGCAAGTTGACGCTCTGACATCAGGATATCGGCCTTTCGGCGGCGATTACTGCGCGGGCGGCCAGCAAATGGTGGCGGCCTCTGGCGGTCCACCGCCGGAGGACCAGCAACAGCCTGAGCAGGCAAGCATGTCAACGCCTCAGGAGGAGGCGCTCGATCGAGGTTTGGCGAAACCGCTGGATATCTCAAATGCAGACTCAGGTATCAGGGTATGGGCGATCAAGGAGTTTGGCTATTATTACTGTCAGGGCGAAAACCTGTTCGGCGATAAACCGGGCAAGTTGATGTCGCAGTCCGACGCCCTATCGGCAGGTTACCGGCCGTCTGTGGGCCATTGCACCTATAAACAGCCCAACGAAGCGCTGGCCAGCGATTTGCCTATCGAGCCACAGCGACCGGCGGGCGCCCGAACCGGGTCAACACCGGGAGCGGAACCACTCGCTTTGCTTCCGAAGAAACCGCTGGACGCGCCAAAAGCTGAAGGCGGCGTGCAGGTCTGGGCCAAGAAGGAGTTTGGCTTTTACTACTGCCGGAACGATGTTCTGTTCGGCAACAGGCCCGGGCAGTTGATGGCGCAAGCATCCGCCCTGACGGCGGGCTACCAGCCGTCAGACGGGCGCTGCACTGATGCCAAACCGGCCCGTGCAACCGCCGAAAGGTTGCCGCCCCATGGGCTTCCCGGCACGAAATAGGTCCAATGCGCCACAGGCGGTCCGGTAAACCGCTTGAATTCGATAAGACAGCCTTTCGTGTACCCTGTCCGGGGTTGAGTCCCGTCTAACAAGCAGATTGCAATCCGCTCCTCTCTAAGGCGGGCGCCACAACAGACTTGCCTGGATTTCAGGGCTACCCTGGGAACAAATTCCCCTCTTTGCCGATCGTGACTGCAAGTCGCTCATTCGACAAATCATCTTGTGATGGCCAATGGTAGTAGCACCATCGGGCGATTGTTTGAAGAGTTAAGTTAGGCTTCAATCTACACCTGTAGGGAGGAGACCATGGTGGGGGAACACAGTCCGCTTTCCATCATTCCAGGTGAATCTTTCCGCTGGCGGCCGCGAGTCCAGTTCATCGATTCATTCAGCACGAAGGGATCAGCAATCGACTATGCTATCAAGCACGGTTACAACCTGATCGTCGAGCGTAATGAGGGAACTGGGGAACTCTTTGACGTGTTGCTGGATATCGACGAGGCCTGCACCGAAGAGCTCAACCTGGAATCAACTCATACCGAAGAGGTTCTTATCGAACCCGAGGTCCACGGGTGGGCAATCCATATGGCTTTAACTGCCTGGCGTGCGTACAAGCGGTCCGCCGCGGCGTTAGCCAGCCAGCGCTGCTGGACGGATGCGTACCGCAGCATTCGCGGAGTTTGGGCCAGTCCTATCTATGGGGGCGTGCATAACCTTGGGAACCGGGTAGCCCCTTCCGTCCACCGCGCGGCCAGCCGCTGCTGGTGGTCAAACAGCGCCCTTGCATTCAGGCGCTGGCAGCATAGGCACTCGCACGGCTCGGCGTCCGATTTCGCCAAACGCTTTGCGGCCTGCCTCGACGGTCTGTATGCACGCGAAATCGCCCCGCGACTACTCAAGGGCATTGAGGAGTGCCGGCAGGCAGACATCGCAGGCGCAATTCGCCGCGCATGGAACAGTCCGCTGGTGACTTTTTCGAACTTTGCCACTCGCTTTGCCGCCGCTGCCGCCGTTTTCCTGAACCCGGAGGTCGCCCCCGTCGTTCTTCAGGCTGCCAGCAATCTTCGACGCGCTCATCTCGTACGTGCCTTCCACGGCAACGTCGAGGCAGTTGCGGTATCGCGCAACGCAAATACTTCTCAGCTCGACTGATTAGCCCTCGCCAACGCCGCCTTGCAACCCCGGCATCCTGCCCGCACGGTTGCCCTGCAACTATGCTATCGTTATGCCTCGGCTCAAATCCTTGCGGACCTCGGCCGGACAAAACATTTTCCGAACCAGGTTGCGATGTCCCGATCTACGAAAGGACCTTCCGTCACTGCCATCGGCAGCGCCAGTTTTCTCGTAACGGCGTGCGCTTTCTTCGTCGCCGCCCGGGCAACCCCGCAGAAGCCTCCCGACACGATCTACTACAATGGCGTCATTATCACCATGTGCGCCGCACGTCCGGTAGTCGAGGCCGTGGCCATTCAGGGAGACCGGTTTGCGAACATCGGTTCCGACAAGGATGTGCTCCGGACGGCGGGCCCTGCTACGGTGAAGGTGGATTTGCACGGGCGATGCGTGCTGCCCGGCCTTATTGATAGCCACTGCCACCCGATAGAAGCCGCTCTAGGTGAGCGGGAGAGCCAGGCGCCGCCGCTGCACTCCATCCCTGATGTTCAAACCTATATTCGGCATCGCGCCAGGGAGCTCCCGGCCCGGGATGTCATCCTGGTCCCTCACGTCTTTGTGACGCGGCTCAAGGAGCGGCGTTATCCCACACGCGCGGAGCTTGACGTGGCGGCTGCGGACCGGCCCGTGATTGTGGACAACGGTTACGCCTCGGTCCTGAATTCGGCCGCGCTGAAGGAAATTGGCATCTCCAGCAGCACCCCTCAGCCAGCCGACGGGAAAATCATCAAAGATGCGCAAGGCAGACCCACCGGACTGGTCCTTGGCGCTCCGGAACTTCTGGCGCCACTGAGGGCTACGCCACCCGCCACGCCGCAGGACCGCCTGTGGGCGCTTCAAACCATGCTGCACCACTACAATGAAGCTGGCATCACCAGCATCATCGATCGGGCCGAAGGGCCGCCGGGATTTCGCGCCTACCAGCAGCTTGACCGCGAAGGCAAGCTTACCGCCCGGTGTTATGTGACGTATGTAATCGACGCGCAGGGCACGCCGTCCGACGTGCGGAACTCGATCCTGCAGATCCCCTTTGCCACCGGTTGGGGAGACGATTGGTACCGGGTCGGGACCTTGAAAACCTTTGTAGATGGCGGTATCTGCATAGGCACCGCCTATCTGCGGGCGCCCTACGGCACCCACACAGAAATATACGGTTACCACGACCCCAACTATCGAGGAGTGCTTCGCGTGCCGGAAGCGAACCTTGTCGCCATGGCGAAGGCGGCAGACGAACTCGGCTGGCAGATGACGGCGCATACTACCGGCGGGGGCGCCACCGATCTTCTGCTGCAGGCTTACCAGGCGGCAAACCGCGAAAAGCCCATCCACGATCTTCGCTTCACAGTAACCCACGGAGACTTCCCCGATCCTCATGCTATCCAGCTCGCCAGAGAGCTGGGAGTTTCATTCGATTGCCAGCCGACATGGCTTTACCTGGACGGCCCTGCCATCAAAGACGTTTTTGGGCCGGCGCGGATGGCCAACTTTATTCCACTTGCCTCGCTGTTCCGGGCGGGAGTTGTGGTGGCGGGCGGTTCCGACCACATGATCGGGTTTGGCCCGAACACTTCAACCAATCCCTATAACCCCTTTCTGGGCATGTGGGTCGCCATCACACGACATACAGTGGACGGAACGGTCATCAATCCCAGCCAGCGGGTCAGCCGCGAGCAGGCGCTCCGGATGTATACACTCAACGGCGCCTACCTTTCATTTGACGAAAAACGGAAGGGCTCGATCGAACCCGGCAAACTGGCCGATATGGTCGTGATCTCCAGGAACTACCTCTCCTGCCCCGTCGATCAAATCAGGAGCATCCAGACATTACGGACCATCGTAGGGGGAAGGACCGTTTTTGATCGCCTGCGCTGAAAGCCGCCGTCGGCCCCCTCTCGACCACACCTGCATCTCACTGAAAACACATGACAAATAGAAGACAGCGCTTCGCCCTACGGCACCGGGGAGAATGACGCCACGGGGTGCAATCAAGGTTGTAGTACTATTGGGTCATTGCAAACATTTGCACATACTGGTTCAATAGTCCTCGGGAGGAAATACTATGGGGACGACAAGCAGCACGATCTCACTGATTCAAAGCACAGAATTCAAGTGGACAGCGCAGATCCAGTACATGGAAAGCCTGGAGAGCCGGGATGAAGCCATCCGTTATGCCGGCCAACGCGGCTGCAATCTGATCGTGAAGTACGATCGGCGCAGCGGGCCGCTTTTTGATGTGATGATCGACCCGAACCTCGGCGCCGAATTCGGTACCACCGGCAATTCACTCGAAACAGTGACCGTGGAGGTCGAGGCCGAACCCGCCAGCAAGAGGGCTAAAGTGGCTCGGGGCATTTTCGGTCTGTTCACCCGACGCCATTCCGCTTCGGCAAGCGTATCCCAATGAAAAAACGTAGTGCTCCGCCACGGACCAGGTCCGCCACACCGAGCACCGCAGCCAGCAGCCCATCTCTCCCATTACCGCATCGTGTCGAGGTGCTGCTCCTGAAGGCTGAACTCTGAAACTGCCAGTCGGGGCAAATAGTATCACCGCCCAACCGCTTCGCCTCAGAAAACAAGAATTCATCCTATCCACCACTGAAGGCTAACGACGGGTCACCGACTTCTGTTCCGCAATCCCCAATTCCTGGTCTCTAATCCCTGCCTCTCAACTTCGGCTGCCAGGCGGAGGACAATCTGTTGGGTCCGAAGCCAGGAGAGACTTCGCCGGTGGTAGCGTAGCGATAGAGCGCGGCAAGGAAAATGCCGTGCGTTGAGGCGCTGAGGATGGAGAGGAAAATGAAGTAGATGACCATAAGGCAACTGCCGAGAATCACGCCAAAGCCTCCCGCAAACGACCCGCCCAGAATGGGAAGCAGAATCCCCGGCACAGCCAGCAGTGTGAAAATGAGACCGAAACTGAAGCTGCCCACTGCTTCCTCGCCCCAATTTTTGCGGAACAGTTCCACGGAGCGATGAAGCGCCGCAATGGGTCCGAGGTTTTCAAAAGCGATCACGGGGACCACCAGGAATGTTCCAAGCGTCCAGGCCAGGCCCAGCAGGCCAACTACCAGCCGCCCGATCAGGCTGGAGCGTTCTTCAATCATGCGCAGGACCATGCCCACCGTGGCCGCTAACAGCGCCCACTTGAAGATGACGCCCAATCGGCTCCACGCAGCCCGCAGACCACCGCGCACGGTGGGATCGCCGCCTTCCAGGCGGATGGAGGCCGCACTCACCAGCGCCGTGTTAAAAAAGACGATGACGAAATAATTTGCCAGGTAAAAAATAAACATGGCGCCGGCGATGAGGTAGTTGCTGGGGCGCCAGCCTGCCTGTTGGGCAATGGCCGCCTTGATCTGGGGATAATAAAATAAGCCGCTCCCCGCCAGCAGCGAAAGAGTCACGGCAACGCAGGAGATCGCGGACAGCACCGGCAGCAACATGAGCTCCTCGTCCTGCCGCAGGACCGCAAAACTCTGCTTCACCAGTTCCCAGGAGTTGCTGATCTTCCCCATCGTCATCTCTCCTGTCGATCCACCGTTGTGCGATAGCCGAGGCATCATGGCCTATGCCGCAGGTGACGCAAATGGCCGCATTATAGCGTTTGCGGTATGGCAAAGCGAGAGGCTTTGCCAGGCTACTGGCCCCGCGGAGAAGGTCAGCAGGAAAGCCGGAAGCTATGCTCCCCGACGGCGGGCAGCGCCCGGGCGGGCGGCTAAATAGTAGAGGGCGAGGCCAACGCCGATCGACACCAGGCAGAGCACCCAGCCGTCACCCAGGAAGGCAAAAAGGATGGCCCAAATCGGCAAGGTGATATACGACATGGCCCCTGCCGGACGGATGTCGGTCGCAACCAGGTAGGCCGAGAACAGCAAAGCAAACAGCGCGATGGCCAGCAGTGAGGTTATCGCCCCGAGCATCGCGGCGCGCGACGCTGTAGATGTCCGCGCACCGTCCACCAGACGCGGGCCGGTAATGGCCCCGACGATGGCATGGCAGAGCGCCACAGTAAGGGTGAGAACGGGCGCGAGGCCTTCCATTCTGGCATCCGGGACCCATACGAAATGCTGTACAACCAGCGTCAAGCCTCCGAAAGCCAGCGCCCCGGCGGCCCGTGGGCTCTGCCGGATGTAGGCTGCGAGAAGAGGCCCGGAATCCTTGCTGCCCTCAACACCTTCCATTTACCGCTCCCCCTGCCCTTGATTACAGCAGCGTGTCAACCGGGAATTCACAACGCCGGACCGCTTTCAGCCAGCCAGGAAGGGCTTCCCCATCTCGCCTCGAACCTCGGCGCTGTGGTGCGTGCGCTTCCGGACGCTCAAGAGGCGCCGATTGGAAAAGCCGCTCGGTCCACGACGCCAGCGACTTTCTTCGCCGGCTGGGAATTGTAGTCAAAAACAAAGTATCTAGCCCCCGAGAGGCCCGGTTCGTTTTCGGGCCGCTTTTTTCGCCATTGTTTATTTTCAATAAGATCGGTAGTTTCGTTTTCGGTTCGTTTTCGGTTCGTTTTTTCCACAGATACGTGTTTTCAACAGCTTCCCCGCTTCGTTTTCCGGTTCGTTCCGGTTTGTTTTTTGGCCATTTCTCTTTGTTTTCAACAACCTCTCCGGTTCGTTTTTCAAAAAGCGTGTTTTTCTGTCCCATTTTGTGTACTTTTAGCCCCGAAAAACTCGACCCATGCAGGCACTGAAAGAAGACTACCATGCTAGGCCAGAAAAGTCAAGCAAAATCGGCGGGATGTCGCTGCAAAGTGAGAAGTTCCGGTATGAGCAAAGTAGAAAGTTCCGCTTTAGGTGGTAGAAGCTTGGGGGATGAGAAAAGAGGAACTGAGGTTGAGTCAGCGGGACCGGGACCGGTTAGTGGTGTTAGAAGGGATCG